>MNRZ01000037.1 GCA_001916215.1 Clostridium sp. CAG:307_30_263 | reverse complement strand
GAAAAGGGTAAAGCTGAAGGAATTCAGGAAGGTCAACTTAATGAAAAACTTGCAATAGCTAAAAAGTTATTTGAAAGTGGTCAAACTAAAGAATTTATTAGTGCTATTACAGGTCTTTCTTTAGAAGAACTTAATAAGATATTAAAGTAAATAAATTGAATAAATTAATTTAAATACTTGTAAAATAAATTTAAATAGTTATAATATATTTAACAATTCATAAGACAGTTCGTAACCATCCTGTCTCTAAAAAAACTAGGGATTTTTTCTTATTGCTTTTAGAGAGGTTTTTAACCTCTTTTGTTTTTTATTGTCTTATGTATTGAAATAAAATTTAAGGAGTTTAATATGCAAAAGAACAATAAAAATATTTTTTTAAAAATTAATGAAAGGTTAAAAAGCTTGATTAAATGGCTTTTTGATTTTAAAGATTGGAAGCTACTTTTAAGAAGTATTCCCGGTCTTGTTACAACCTTATTTGTTGTGTCAGTAGTTGTAATGAATTTAATGGCATCTAAGGTTATTATATCAACAAAATTCTTAGGAATAACCGGTGGTCTTTTAATATCTTGGATTCCTTTTTTAACAATGGATATTGTAGTTAAAACCTATGGATCAAAGGCCGCTATAAAGCTTAATATCTTAGGTTTAGTAATTAATTTATTATGTATTGGTTTATTTCAAATTGTTACTATAATTCAGGTTGGTGGTAATTCTGATTCATATTCCGCCTTTGATCAAACATTTTCTCAAACTTGGCAAATATTTGTAGCAAGCTCAATTGCTTTTTTAGTTTCAGGAATCATTAATAATATAATAAATGCGGCTATTGGCAAGTTATTTATTAAAAATCCTGATGGTAAGGCTGCATATATGGCAAGAACCTATATTTCAACAATGATTGGTCAGTTTGTAGATAACTTTGTGTTTACAGGCTTAGCCTTTTTAGTATTCTTTAGGTTGAGTATTGGCCAGACAATGGGATATACCATCTTAAGCGTTTTAGGAACAGCTATTTTAGGCGCTTTACTTGAACTTTTAATGGAGATTGTGTTTTCACCAATTGGTTATGCTATATGTAAAAGATGGCGTAGGGAAAAGGTTGGATTTGATTATATAGCTTATGAAAAAAGATAAGATTGAAGGATAAAAGGATGATTAAATTAGAAGAATTATCAGCCTCAGAGCTTGGCTTCCTTGTAAATGAAGGTAAGGTTAAACCTAAAGAGGTTGTTAAATATTTTGAAGAGAGAATATTAAAAAGAAATGAAAGCATTAACGCTTACGTTTATACAAAATTTGAAGAAGCGTATGAGGTAGCATTTAAACAAGAGAAGTTACTTAAAGAAGGAAAGAAGCTAGGACCATTTGCAGGTGTTCCTTATGCTTTAAAGGATTTCCTGCCAAATAAAATTGGTTGGACAAATTCTCATGGAGGAGTAAAATGTCTTGTAGCTTTAGATGAGTTTAACTCCGCCTTTAATGAAGCTATGGAAAAGGCAGGCGGAATTCCTCTTGGTAAAACTAATGCACCGAGCTATGGATTTAGAGGAACAACTGATAACAAAATGTATGGACCAACGAGTACACCCTTTAATTTAAAATATAATGCAGGCGGATCTTCTGGAGGTAGTGCAGCTGCAGTAGCGGATGGACTAGCACTTATTGCAGAAGGTGGAGATGCTGGAGGTTCAATTAGGATTCCTGCAAGCTATTGTAATTTATATGGCTTTAAGGCTGGTATTGGTACGATTCCTAATATTGTTAGACCGGACGGTTTTGGTACAACTCATCCATATTGCTTTAATGGGGGACTTACTAAAACAGTTTTAGATGCAGCTATTTTACTTAATTATATGAAAGGATATAATCCCTTTGATCCTTTTAGTAATAATAATGATATTGATTATGTAAAGGAAATGAATAAGGATATTTCTAAAATGAAAATTGCTTATACTACTGATTTTGGTATTTTCGAGGTAGAAGAATCTTTAAAAAATCAATTTTTAAAAGCTCTTGATAATTTTAAAAAATTAGATGTTACTATTGAAGAGGTAAAGTTTAATTTTAAGCATAGCGCAATGGATATGGCTAATGCCTGGTGCTATGGTATAACAGTTGATTGTGCTATTGAGCTTAATTTAGCTAAGGATAAGGGTATTGATTTATTGAATGATCATAAAGATGATTTTCCCCAAGAATTTATTTATTGGAAAAATAAATGTGATGAATTGGGTATTATGGATTTATATAATTTTAATTTAGTAAGGACTGATGTTCTTGATGAATTTGAACGTGTCTTTTCAAATTATGATTTTATTATAAGCCCTGTCACTTGTCTTTCTGGTATTTTAAATCAAAATGATAATAATACAAAAGGCCCAACTAAAATAAATGGCTTTGATGTAGAACCTTTAATCGGTTGGACACAAACCTTCTTAGCTAATTTTACAGGTCATCCTGCCGCTTCAATTCCTGGTGGTATTGGTGATGAAAATATTCCTTTTGGCATTCAAATTATTTCGAAGAAGCATCAGGAAGGAGATCTTTTAGCTTTAAGTAGAGCCTATGAATGTAAAAATCCTTGGCGGCATTTGTATAATATAGCTTTAGAAAGAAAATAAGCATAATTGAAAACTCTTTCACCTTTTTTATCCTAAATTTCTTATTAAAGTGTCTATGAAAAAAATAAAAAATATTGTATAATTTAAAATAGGTGATAATTATGGAAGAAACTTCTAATTTTATAAAAACAATTATGGCAGATGATTTAGCAAGTGGACGTGTTAAAGAAATTATTACACGTTTCCCTCCTGAACCAAATGCATATTTACATATAGGACATGCTCGTGCTATTATTACTGATTTTGAAACAGCTGCGGCTTTTGGTGGAAAAACAAATCTTCGTTTTGATGATACTAATCCAACTAAGGAAAAACAAGAATTTGTTGATGCGATTATTGAAGACCTAAAGTGGTTAGGCTATACACCAACTAATATTTTTTATGGCTCAGATTATTTTGATGCTACCTATGAGGAAGCAATTAAGCTTATTAAAAAAGGCTTAGCCTATGTTGATGATCTGTCACAAGAAGAAATGAGTAGAATGCGTGATACTAACAATGGTGCAGGTATTCCATCTCCTTATCGCGATAGAAGTGTAGAAGAAAATCTAGCTTTATTTGAACAAATGCGTGAGGGTAAATTTAAAGATGGTGAAAAAACACTACGTGCTAAGATAGATATGTCAAGCCCTAATATCAATATGCGAGATCCTGTTATTTATCGTATTATTCATAATACTCATCATCGTCAAGGAGATAAATGGTGTATTTATCCAATGTATGATTTCGCTCATCCTCTTCAGGATGCATTTGAAGGAGTTACTCATTCATTATGTTCAATTGAGTATGATAACCATCGTCCTTTATATGACTGGGTTGTTGAACATTGTGAGGTTAAATCACATCCTCATCAATATGAATTTGGCCGCTTAAATATTGCTAATACCGTTTTATCAAAGCGTTATTTAAGAGCGCTTGTTGATGCAGAAAAGGTAACAGGCTATGATGATTGCCGTATGCCTACACTTGTTGGTTTAAGAAGAAAGGGATTCACAGCTGATTCAATTAAGAACTTTATTTTATCAACTGGTCTTTCAAGAATTAACTCAACTGTTGATTTTTCATTACTAGAAAATTTCTTAAGAGATGACCTAAAGCTTAAGGTTTCAAGACCTAATGCTGTAATAAATCCTTTGCGTGTTACCATTACTAACTATCCTGAAGGTCAAATTGAATATTTGGATTGTCCAAATAATCAAGAAAATGAAGAAATGGGTTCAAGAAAAATTGCCTTTTCACGTCATTTATATATTGAACGTGATGACTTTATGCCTGAAAAGCCTAATAAAAAATGGAAACGCTTATCAAAGGATATTGAGGTTCGTTTAATGCATGCATACTTCATTAAGTGTAATGATATTATTTATGATAAAGATGGTAATATTGAAGAAATTTTATGTACCTATGATCCAGAAACTAAATCAGGCTCAGGCTTTAATGAACGTAAGCCAAATGGTAATATTCATTTTGTTGAGGCTACAACTGCTATTCCTGCAACATTTAATCAATTTGCACCTTTATTACTTCCTGAAACAGAAGAAAATAAAGATTGGGATTTATTTGATAAGCTAAATCCAGACAGCTTACATGTTTTAAAGGGCTATGTAGAGGCTTCTTTAGCTTCAACTAAGCCACTTGATAAATATCAATTTGTTCGTAATGGCTATTATTGCACAGATAAGGACTCTACTAAA
Source organism: Clostridium sp. CAG:307_30_263 (assembly GCA_001916215.1). GTDB lineage: Bacteria > Bacillota_I > Bacilli_A > Acholeplasmatales > Anaeroplasmataceae > CAG-307. The sequence continues at coordinate 4,644 of MNRZ01000037.1, read as the reverse complement.
GACAATTTGATTTTTAACTGCACTGCTAGTTTAAAATCATCATTCACATTATAATATAAAGCTGCCTATGGCGGCTTTTTGCACGAAATAAAGGAGATAGAAAAATGCTAAAAACCGTTAATTTAGGACTACAATATGGTTCAAGAAAATTATTTGATAAAGTAAATATTCAATTCGATAAAGGAAATTGTTATGGTATTATCGGTGCTAATGGTGCGGGTAAATCAACCTTCTTAAAGCTTCTTTCAGGTGAAATTGAATCAACTGAAGGAGAAGTAATAAAGGATCCTAAGGAGCGTATGTCTGTTTTAAGACAAAATCAAAATGCCTTTGACGATCAAACAGTTATTAAAACTGTTCTGTTAGGCCATAAGCGCCTTGTAGAAATTATGAATGAAAAAGAAGTATATTATGCTAAAGAATCATTAACAGATGAAGAGGGTATGCGTCTTTCTGACCTTGAGGGCGAATTTATGGAACTTAATGGTTGGGAGGCTGAATCAGATGCGGCGACATTACTTAATGGTCTTGGTGTATCTGATGAATATCATTATGAGCTAATGGGAAGCTTGGATGCTAAAATTAAAATTAAGGTTTTACTTGCTCAAGCTTTATTTGGTAATCCCGACATTTTACTGTTAGATGAGCCTACTAATAACCTTGATTATAAATCAACTCGTTGGCTTGAAAATTTCTTATTAAATTTTGATAATACGGTTTTAATTGTATCGCATGACCGTCATTTTTTAAATAATGTTTGTACACACATTTGTGATGTTGATTATGGTAAGATTAAGCTTTATGTTGGTAACTATGAGTTCTGGTATGAATCAAGCCAGCTATTGCTACAACAACAAAAGGATCAAAATAAAAAGGCTGAACAAAAGGCTAAAGAGCTTCAGGAATTTATTGCCCGCTTTAGTGCTAATAAATCAAAGGCTCGTCAAGCTACAAGCCGTAAAAAGCTTCTTGATAAGCTTGTTTTAACTGATATTGAACCATCAAGCCGTAAGTATCCATTCATTGGCTTTAAACAAGCACGTGAGGTTGGGAATGATATTCTTATTGTTGATAATTTGACTAAAAAGGGCTTGTTTGAGAATTTAAGCTTTACAGTAAGAAAAGGCGATAAGATTGCCTTCTTGGCTGAAAATTCAATGATAATTACAACTTTATTTAATATTCTTTTAGGTAAGGAAGAGGCTGATAGTGGTTCATATAAATGGGGAATTACAACCTCTGTATCTTACCTAATGCAGGATAATAAAGAGTTTTTCTCAGATGAAAGATTAGATTTAATTAATTGGCTTCGTCAATTCTCTCCTGATGATCAAACCGAATCATTTATTCGTGGCTGGTTAGGTCGTATGCTATTTTCAGGTGAGGAATCAATGAAAAAGTCAACAGTTTTATCTGGAGGCGAAAAGGTTAGATGTATTCTTGCCAAAATGATGCTAGAATCAGGTAATGTTCTAATTATGGAGGATCCAACTAACCATTTAGATTTGGAATCAATTACAGCTTTAAATGAAGGTATGACTTCGTTTAAGGGAAATATTTTATTTTCAAGTCATGATGCCGAATTACTTGAAACGGTAGCCAATCGTATTATTTCATTTGAAGGAAATGGAATTAAAGATAAGATGACAACTTATGAAGAATACCTTGATTCGTTAAAGGATTAATTGAAGGGGCGGATATTATGGACTTAAGTTCATTGAATAAAAATCAAAGACTAGCGGTAGAAACAACCGAAGGACCAGTAATGGTTATGGCGGGTGCTGGTTCTGGTAAAACACGTGTTTTAACTTACCGTATTGCTCACTTAATTCTTGATTTAGGTATAATTCCTGGAAATATTTTAGCCGTTACCTTCACTAATAAGGCCGCAAGAGAAATGAAAGAAAGAATTGAGAATTTAACCAACGAGGATGTAAGACATATGTGGGTTTCAACCTTCCATAGTTTTTGTGCTAGATTCTTACGTATTGAGCTTGATTCATTTGAGGGCTTTTCTAAGAATTTTACTATTATTGATGAGGATGATGCCTTAAAAATAATTAAAGACATTATGAAAAACGATAATATTGATGTTAAGGAATATAAGCCTAAAAGAATTTTAGGATTGATTAGTGATGAGAAAAACAAAGAGATTATTTCAATTAGTGATCCTTTTTTAAAGAATTATTATCCTAAAATTTTTGATAAATATAATGAGGCTTTAAAGAAAGATAATCTTCTTGATTTCGATGATTTAATAAAGCTAACCTTAGAGCTATTAAAGGAAAGACCAGAAACATTAGCTAAATATCGTAAAAAGTTTAGCTATATAATGGTTGATGAATTTCAAGATACTAACATTATCCAATATGAACTAATAAAGCTTTTAACAAGTGATACACAAAATATTTTTATTGTAGGAGACCAGGATCAATCTATTTATTCCTTCCGTGGGGCGAAGGTTGAAAATATTGATTTATTTATAAAGGATTTTCCTTTATGTAAACAAATATTGCTTGAAGAAAATTATCGTTCAACTAATCCTATTTTAAAGATTGCCAATAATGTTATTGATTGTAATAAACATCGCATAAAAAAGAATCTTTATACTAATAACGATAGTAGTGAGCTTCCTGTTTACTTTCATACATCATCAGGCTATGATGAAACAATGTTTGTAATCGATAAAATAAAAGAGCTTCATCTTCTTGGATATCCATATTCTGATTTTGCCATATTATACCGGGCAAATGCTTTATCTCGTCAATTTGAGGATATGCTTCTTAGATATCAAATTCCTTATGTTATTTATGGTGGATTGTCATTCTTTGAAAGAAAAGAAGTTAAGGACATGATTGCTTATTTAAGATTGATAATCAATCATGATGATGATTTTGCGTTTAAAAGAATTGTTAATGAACCAAAGCGTAAAATTGGTGATGCACTTCTTGATAAGCTTAAAACAGCTCAAATAAACAATAATTGTTCTTTATTTGAAGCTATTGATCATATTGAAACATCAGGAATAGGTTTTAATAATTTAATAGCATTTAAGTTCACAATCCTAGAGTTATTCGATGAATACATAGCAAATGAAGATAAACCACTTATTAAAATTATTGATGGAATCTTAGATAAAACTGGTTATGGAAGTATGCTAAAAAATGAAGGTGAAGAGGGACAAGATCGTTTAGAGAATGTTTTGGAACTTAAAACGGTAATTGAAGAAGCTATCGAGTACTATGAGCTTTCTCGTAAAAATACGTTAGAGTCTTTACTTTCTGATTTGGCGTTAAGAACTGATACAGATAATAAAAATGAAAGTGCTGATTGCATCAAGCTTATGACCTATCATCAGGCTAAGGGACTTGAATATCGTGTTGTTTTCATGGTGGCGATGGAACAAGGAATCTTTCCAAGCTTTAATTGCGTAAGTGAACAAGAACAAGAGGAAGAAAGAAGAATTTGTTATGTTGGCATTACTAGAGCTAAAGAAAAGCTTTATATAACTAATGCGGAAACAAGATATCTTTATGGTCAGCAACAAAACGAAGCTCCATCAATTTATATTAAGGAAATGGGACTTGATAACCTTAATGTTATTGGCAAGATAAAAAGGCCAATTACAACGCCAATTACTCAAACAACTACAAGTGCGCCTACTAAGGTTGAAAAAGAGCCTAGTGCTCAAATTAATAAGGGTGATAAGATTAATCATAAGGCTTTTGGTGATGGCTTGGTTGTTGAAAAAAATGGAAATGTTATAACAGTAGCCTTTATGGCTCCTTATGGAGTTAAGAAGCTAAGTGCTGTTCATCCATCAATTAGAAAAATATAGTAAAAAACTACTTTGTTTGATGCAAAGTAGTTTTTTATGATATAAACATTTTAAAAATAACTATTTTTACTATAAAAACGTTTTTAAAAAAATTAAAAAACATAATTTTTAGTCATCTTTAATGAAAAATCTTGTTTTTGGAGAAAATATTTAAGTGAATCCTATAAAGCTAAATAATAGATTTAATTTTGTCATTTATTTTTCTCAAAAGACCCTTTTTAGTGCATTTGACACATTTATACCTTGATGCTAATATCAAATTATAGATTGATTTTACGCTACTGGAGGTATAAATATATGGAACAAGAAAAAAATTACATTTCACGAGTATTTATTAACAAAAAGAGGAAAAGAAGTTCATTTAAAAAAATGATTTATGCTTTAAATATGCTATGCAAAATCAAGAAGTAGCTTCAGTTGTATTAGATACTTTAGGCTTTATTGTAAAACCACAAGATATTACAATAAGAAGTGAAATAGGAGCGGGTATTCATATAAGATGCATGGGTGAGCATCGCTTTGATATGGAAATTATAGATTCTCAAAGTCAAACTACCTATGATTTTGAGCTTCAAAATTATAATGAAAATATATCATTTAAAATGACTATTAAGCTTCTTAAAAGAATTATATCTGATTTTGATATTAAGAAAAATGAGGTAAAAGATATTAATGAGCTTCCTGTAACGCATTTAATTGTCCTTGACAATTATACGAAGAATTCAAATCATAATTATGAAGAAATAGCTATCATGAAAAAGATAGAAGATAAATGTAGGGAATATTACAAAGGTAGGATAATGATA
>MNRZ01000036.1 GCA_001916215.1 Clostridium sp. CAG:307_30_263 | reverse complement strand
ATAAAAGCCGCTAGTTATAGCGGCTGCAGGTGACAAACCACGGTTGTCAGACTATTCACATGCCCCTTGAGGGGCTTGTGAAGTATTAGGCCCTTATAGGGGAGCCTAAATACCACCCGTTAAACGGGTGGATTGTTATTTTTTTAAAATCGATTTCATTAAATAAAAAATTCTCTATCTGACATTTGATAGTTCAATATGTATAAACAAATCAAATATATGATAGTTTGACTGTACAAAAACGCTAAACATTGACACTTTATAGTATTTAAGGTATAATTTAGACATATTTTAGCATAAGAAAGAGGTAGTATTTATGGCTGAACAAAATGATAATATTGAAGATGAGGGAGTTACTCTAGGACAAATTTTTAGAGCGATGTTTCATAATAAAATAAGACTATTAATAGTAGGAATTACTACTTTAATTGTTGTATTTATATTTATTACATTAGGATATAATAAGAATAGTAAAACATATGTTGCAAAATTCAAATATTCGGATATTAATATTGCAAATGAACATTATTCAGATGGATCACCATTTAATACTTTAGACTTGGTTAATTTATTAGAAGATGTTAAAAAAACTAATGAAGCTAAGTATTCTGCTGTTGATGTTGATAAGATCTATGTACATAATGCTATGACTATTACAGAAGAAATTACAGTTAATAAAGCAGATGATGAAAAAGAAGAAACTGAGTATATTACATCACATTATACTTTAACTTTTGCTGCAAAGTATTTTCCAGATTATAATACGGCAAAATCATTTATTACTGATTTAATTAATTATCCAATTGTAAAAAGTAATTCAATGGTTTCTGAAATTGTATTTGATGAGAATTTAACTTTATTCGATTCATCTAATATTTATGCAACTCAAATTAATTATTTGACTAATCAAAAAAATATGATTTTAGCAGGATACGAATCATTAATATCAAATTATGGTGATTTAGTAATTGATGGTAAGAAAATGTCAAGTAGAGTAAGTGAACTCAATTTATATTTTGATAATAATCAATTAGCAATGCTAAGTGATGAAGTTCAACAAAATGGTTATATTAAAGATCTTGATGGATATAGAAATACGCTTGAAACTCAAAAATATAACTTAACACTTGAGTTAAAATCTAATCAAGCAAAGCTTGACCAGCTTATTGATGACAGAAATTCACTTATTGAAAAAGCTGCCACAACATCCTCTTTACAAACACTAGATTTATCAATATATAATAATGCTATTATTACTTTGACACAAATAAATGTTGATATTAATCAAGAAATTGAAGTTATTGATAGATATTTAAATTCATCTGAAACATATACACCTGAATTGAAAGCTAATTTTGAAGCCAGATTAGCAATTTTTAGAACTAAATTAGCTGAATTAACTACAGATTATAAGAATTGCTATCTTAAAGCTATTGAAAATTATAATGTATATTATAATGATGCATCTAAGGTTGTAGGTACTGGTGGTTTAAGCATTACTGTTTCATTTGCACTATCAGTTTTAGCAGGTCTTGTAGTTGCTTGTATTGTTAATTTATGTTTTGATCATAAGATGTTATCTAAAGAATATTTAGCACAAAATAAAAAGAAAAACATTGTAAATGAAACTAAATAATTTTAATAAGGGACTTTAAGTCCCTTTAATGTATTTAAAAAAGAAAAGATTCAAGGGAGAAAATAAGCAATGGATGGGAGTCGTATGAAAAAATTAATAAAAGAAGGTTCAAAAGAAGTAAAAGATACTATTTTGCCGATTATAGTGATTATAATAGATGAAGTTCTTAGATTATTAGTTGTTCTTGCGACTCCTGATTTCTTTGACAATGGCATTGCAATGGTTATTTTCTTCATTCAATTTATTTTATCAATTGTATTTTATTGGTTTTATTATGGATATTTTTTCGAAGAAAAGAAAAATCCATTTTTAAGAACTAAAAAATATACACAAATAACAGGTGTTACAGGCGTATTGTATTTAATAAGTTCAGTTTTATTATCATACTTTATGACTAGTTATATTGCAGTATTTGCAATTTTTATCTTTGCACATATTATTTTTGCTTTTGTTTATATTTGTAAAGATGATATTAGTGAAAAATATAAAATCAAGAAATAGTTTTAATATAAAAGCTTATGCTTATATAAGTGACAAAGTAATCATTTCCATTACTTGATTTAAATTACATATTATGCTACAATTAGACAGCATCTACTAAGTTATGCCTTTATTATAAATATATATTATATAAAGGCTTATTTTTATGTATTGAGATTTTAAAGGTAGTTACCAAGAGGAATTAATTATGTCAAGAAAGTTGCGTATTTTATTTCCATATGTTGAAGCAGGCACAGGTCATATCATGCCAATGAAGGCTTTTGTTTTTGAATTTAGAAAAAAATATGGAAATGAATTTGATATTATTGAAACAGATTTCTTCAAAGAAAAAAATGATAAAGAATTAATGTCTTATGAAGAATGGTTTTGTAATAAAGTTAGAAAATTTGCTGCCAGTCCCATAAAAGGCAGAATTTCAACTATAATAGATAGACTTTTACCAATTAAATTAGTAAGCTGGTATATGATGAAATTTAGCCATAAAAATGTTTATTATAAAGCTATAGAACAAATGGAATCATATCATGCAGACATTGTTTTTTCTACTCATTGGGCTACAAACTATTACGCAAGGAAATGTCATAATAAACCATATAGTATTATTTATTGTCCCGATTGTGACTTTTGTCATGCTTTTTCTTATGATAGTGATTTAGCTATTATTGGAAATAAGCAAGGATATGATAAGGCATTAAAGAAAAAATACAGGTTTAATAAAGATAATTTAAAATTATCAACCTTTTTAATCCGCAATGAGGTATTTTCAATTCCATTAGATAAATATCTAAATAGACAAAGCTTAGGGCTTCCTAAGGATAATTTTACAATCTGCTTTATGGAAGGCGGCTATGGTATTGGTAAAATGGAAGCTTTATGCAATATTTTAGTCAAAGAAGAAAGAAAGCTAACTATAATAGCTGCTTGTGGAAAAAACGAAGAACTATATAATAAATTTTGTAATTTAAAGGTAAATGAAAATATTACCTTCATTCCTCTTCCAATGACCGAAAAGGTCTTAAATTATATTGCATCCTGCGATTTATTTATTGGTAAGGGTGGCAATTCCATTGCCGAACCTACTTTTTTTGGACATGCTTCTATCATAAGCACATTATCTACAGGTATTGAAAAAACAATTGCTAGGTATTATGAAAAAGTAGTTGGAAGCGCAATTATATGTACTAATGTTAAAAAAATTATAAAATATATCCATATGTTTAGTGAAAATCCAGAATTATTAAAAAAATATGAAATGAATGCTTTAAAAGATCATAAGCGCTATGGGGCAGAACCATGCGTTAATCTTGTATATGAAGAAATAAAAAAATGGGAGGCACATCAAAATGCTTGATTTATCAATAACAAATTATTTAAATATTGTTAATTATGTTTTTTTAGGAATATTTACTTTTCTATCACTTTTAGTCCTACATTTTATTATTGTAAGTATTGTTGGCTTATTTTGTAATAAAAAATATCCAACAAGTGCTAAAAAAGGAAGATACGGATGTATTATTCCTGCTAGAAATGAAGAAAACACAGTTGCTGATTTGATTAAAAGCATTAGAAAATCAGATTATCCTCAGGATAAACTAGACATTTTCGTTGTTGCCCACAACTGTACAGATAAAACAGCCGAAGTAGCACGTGCTGCTGGTGCGATTGTATATGAGTATAATAATCCAAATGAATGTACAATGGGATTTGCTTTTAAAGCCTTATTTAAGTTTATTGAAAAAAATTATAATACACAATCTTATGATGGATTTTTCTTGTTTAATGCCGATAATATTGTAGCTGAAAATTATTTTACGAAAATGAATGATGCTTTTAATTTCTACGATGGAAAATATATTATTACATCATTTAGAAATTCTCGTAATTTTAATTCAAATGTTATGGCTGGCTTATATGGTGTATATTTTGCAATCGGCTCTCGTTTTGAATCACTAGGAAGAACAGTTTTAGGTATTTCTACACGTGTTCAAGGAACCGGCTACGTTGTAAATAGTAAGCTTGTAGCTGATGGTTGGAAATATACAACTTTAACCGAAGACTGGGAATTATCTGCTGATCAGGTACTCGCAGGCAATAAGATTAAATTTTGTAATGAAGCTGTATTTTATGATGAACAACCAACTAAATTTAAAATTATGTGGCGTCAAAGAGTTAGATGGAGTAGAGGACATTTACTTGTTTTCTTCACACGTGTTAAGGATTTATTTAAAAGCTTATTCAAACATAATAAAAAGAATGGTTTTTCACTATATGATACAATGATTAATTGTTCTCCTTATACAATTGCGGTAATGTTTGCTTGGTTTGCTAAAATAATATGCTTATTATGTGCCCCTTTAGCTGATTTATCAATGCCTATTTGGGAAGTATATAAACAGGTATTTATTGGAAATAACGTGACTGGTAATATATTTGCTTTTGACTTAAATAGTTTTTCTTTTATAAATAATGGTTATTTATTTCATGCAATAAGAACGCTTATATTTAGTTATACTTCAACGGTTATTATGGCAATAATTCTATTTATTGCCGAACATAAGCGCATTGGTAAGATGAACTTTTTCCTTAAGGTAGCAATCTGTTTATTATGGCCATTATTCGTCTTTATTCAATTTCCAATTGATTTACAAGCTTTATTTGCTAAGAATTTAGGTTGGAAACCAATTCCACATGGCGATAAAAAAAGTATGCAAGCTTAAGATGTTATTTAAAAATTAATAATGTATTTATAAAAATAATGACTAATTAATTGGAGTGTAAAGCTCCAATTTTTTTTACTAATAAAAATATAGTTATAAGCTTTAAAGTACGATAAAATAATACTGTAATAGATAAAGGATATGATACAATGTCTTTATATTTAAATAATAATAATGATTTATTTATCTCATATGGTAATGATGATATTATTAAAGTTAAATAATTATATTGAATCAAGAGAATATTTAGAAGGATTAATAAAAGATTATAAAGCTGATGTTGGCCGCTTTATAAAGGATGATATTGAAGAAGATGTAGATTATCATTTACAATTACAGTTGAATAAAATTTTTGATTCAATACCATCACAGCATGCACGAGAAACGGATACCTTAAAATTTAAATATTCTGATGTGAAAAGGGCGGTAGAGCTTACAAATTTAAAGAACCATTTGAGTGGCTTGAAAAGGAAAGCTTCTATAATGAAAATTAAAAAAAATCTTGCTATAAAGTAAGCTTTATAGTTTAAAATTAATCTATAAAGAAAGAAGGATTAAAATGAAACCATACGTTACATGCTATATGATGATGTCAGTTGATTGGCGAATTGATTGCGCAATGACTGAACAAATTGAAGGCTCAAAGGAATATTATGAAATTTTAAATAAATATAATTTTGATGCATGCATGTTTGGAAAAACAACTGCTAGAATGCATTATGCATCAGGAGATTATATTGCGTCAAATAATGAACCCTTTGGTAAGAAGGTTATTTATAAGGCATTAGAAAGTTTAAAATATAATGTTGTTCTTGATACAAAAGGAAGTCTATGCTGGAATACAAATCAGATTGATTATGAGCCCTTAATTGTTATTTTAAGCGAGGATGTTTCTAAGGAATATTTAATGTATTTAGCTGACAAAAAAATATCTTATATTGTAACAGGATGTCATAAAATTGATCTAAATGATGCACTAAATATCTTACATGATAATTTTGGTATTAAAACACTTGGCGTTGTAGGAGGAGGTCATATAAACGGATCATTACTTGATGCAGGTCTTTTAGATGAAATTAGTATTTTAATTGGACCAGGAATTGATGGACGTGATAAAATGGCCGCTGTGTTTGACGGAATTCCTATGGATAGAAAGCCATTTAAGCTTTTGTTAAAGGATGTTAGAAAATATAATAATGGTGTTATTTGGCTTCAATATAATTTAAAGTAAATTCAATTGTAAAAATTGCATTACAAATTTCACGTTTATTTCATAGTTTATATAATTTACTTGTATTAGAAATATTGACCTAATGTTTGAGAAATGTTAGAATAATGTGTAATTAAGTCGTTTTGTAAATCATATAAAGGATGATAATATGAAAAAAATAAAATTAGAAGATTTAAAGGCTAACAAATTAAACTGTATTCTTATTCCAATGTATACGATAATTCTTGCAGTTGTATATGGTTCTTGGATTGGTTTATCTAAATATAATATACCTCTTAGAGGAATGTTTGTTACAATTATTGTTTGTGCAATTGCTATTGCTGGTTGTGTTTTCTTTTATTTGTCAAATTTGAAGGTTGCGAAAGAAAGAATTGCTAAGCAGAATGAAAAAAATAATAAAGAATAGTTGTGAGCATAGATGTGCTCATCTCTTTTTTGTAAATTAGCATTTTTTTACAAAAAAATCTTTACTTTTATTTCGTAATTTAGTATAATTTCCCTCGTGAGGTGAACTCTCTAATGTATACAAGAGATATTAAACAATGGATTTCTACATTACATGAAGAGGATTTAATTCTTGCTAAAAAGGCTTATGAGAAGCACTTCGTTGATATGAAGGAAGCTACATTCTATCAGTTACTTGCAAGATTAAATGAAGAGAAATACATTGGAAAAATTGCTAAAGGCTTATATTATAAACCAAAAAAGAATGATTTTGATGCCTTACCAAGTCAAGAAAAATTATTAGCATTCTTTACTAACAAGGATAAGAATGGTATGATAATTGGTCGCAAAATGCTTGAAAATAAAGGTATTATAAGTGATGATGTTCAAGTTTATGATATTATTACTAATACAATTGAAATTAAAACAAAGCGTTATATTGCTAATTTAGTTGTTGAAAATGTTGATGTTGATTTTAAAAATGTTAATGTAAGAAAATCAATTGAGCTATTAGAGCTTATTGAACTTATTGATTCATGCGAAAATGTAAACAATGAAGCAGTTAAGAATATGGTAAATGATTTTATTAGTACATATTCTGATGATGATTTTTTTAAGGCTTTAAATGCTAAGGGATATAAAAAGAGAAATGTGGCAGCTATAAAGGTGATTTTAGATCATAATGGTGTTGCAAACGCATTAGCACGTCAATTGAATACAGCATCTAAATATGCTTTTCCTGATAAGTTAAAAGGTGCACTAGGTTTATAATAATTTAAAGGTTTCAGTTTTGAAGCCTTTTTAATTTTTATGACATGTGCTATAATCACTAAAAAAGAAGGTATTACTATGCTATCTAAAATAAAAAAAACTTTTTTAACTAAATCTTTTTTAACATTTTGTATTATTGGCGGTCTTGCTTATTTGCTTCATCAAGGAATATATTTGTTATATACTAAGACTTTTGGATTTTATGATGACAAAAATCATCTTATTTCTACCGCAATTGCTTTTACAGTGGCTTCTATATTCACTTATTTTGCAAATGCTAAATTTACTTATGATACTAAAGCAAAAAGTGATACTGCAATTAAGTCGCTTGTAGTATTTATTGTTAAATTTGTTATAACAGAGGGCTTAACACTTGGTATAATGGCGATTATGAATCATAATTTTTCAAGTACAGATTTATTTTATAAAATTGTAGATATTATGTTACCACTAATTTTAACTTGTATTACATTAGTTCTTCAATTTATCGCTTTTAATCTTATTTTTAAATCTAAAGAAAAAAATGAATAAGATTGAAGTTACTTCAAAATCACTTTGAAGTGATATGTGATACTAATCTTTTTTTATTGAAAAAAAGTATAAAAGATATACAATATAAATGGAGGTTTTTATATGGATATTAATTATATTAAAAAAATAGCGCTAGAACTATTTAAAACAGATTCACCTACAGGCTATAGTAATAATGTTTGTAATTATTTATTAAATGAACTTAAAAGTTTAGGCTATGAAGCATCAATAACTAATAAAGGAAATGTTAAACTTTTTATTGAAGGCAATTCGAGTGAAAAAACAATAGCTACATCAGCTCATGTTGATACGTTAGGATTAATGGTAAGATCAATTAATTCAGATGGCACTTTGAATGTGACAAATGTTGGAGGACCTTCAATCCCTACTCTTGATGGTGAATATTGTAAGATTGTTACTCGTAGTGAGAAGGTATATACAGGTACTATTTTATGTAAGAGTGCATCAGTACATGTTTATGAGGATGCTAAATCAGCACCTCGTGATTTATCACATATGATTGTAAGAATTGATGAGGTTGTACATAATAAAGAAGATGTTAAAGCTTTAGGAATTAATAATGGTGATTATATTTGCTATGACCCTAAAACAGTTATTACACCTAGTGGCTTTTTAAAGAGTCGTTTTATTGATGATAAAGGCTCTGTATGTGCAATTTTAGCAGTTTTACAGGAAATGAAGCTTAATAGGATTAAGCCTATGTATAATACTTATGTTTATTTTGTTAATCAAGAAGAAGTAGGTCATGGTGCTGCAACAACTGATTCAGTCGTAGATGAGTTTGTAACTGTTGATATGGGCTGTATTGGTCAAGACCTTGCAGGAAATGAATATGCAGTATCTATCTGTGCTAAGGATTCAGGAGGACCATATAGCTATAATTTAACTAATAAACTTATTAATTTAGCAAGTAACAATAATATTAATTATGTTGTCGATATCTTCCCATTCTATGGCTCTGATATAGGTGCCGCATGGAGAAGTGGTGTAGATTGTGCTGGAGCATTAATTGGACCAGGTGTTCATGCAAGTCATGGTATGGAAAGAACACATTTGGATGCAATTATAAATACAAGCAAGCTTTTATATTTATATTTAACTACAAAATAGTAATTTTCTGTCAGGTATGTATTAATATACCTGATTTTTAATTTTTGCAATTTATTTGAATAAATAATAATTTAAATATTACAAAAAAGATACCAACAATAATGCTGGTACCTTATGAATTAAGATTATTTAGTTTATTTTAATATATTATTAAGTTCTTCTAAAGAAAGCCCTGTAATAGAACTGATAAATTCTTTAGTTTGACCACTTTGAAATAACTTTTTTGCTATTTCTTTCTTGTTTTCCTGAATCCCTTCAGCCTTTCCCTTAACTAAGCCTTCCTGAATCCCTTCAGCCTTTCCTTCAGCTTTCCCCTTAACTAAGCCTTCTTCAAGTCCTTCCTCCCTAGCAGTTTTAAATTGAGCTTTTTGGTCCCTTAAAAACATTTCATGAGAAAATGATTCAGCTCTAAGGGCTTTATCATTGTTCATCTTGAGTAACATTTCTTTAG
>MNRZ01000002.1 GCA_001916215.1 Clostridium sp. CAG:307_30_263 | reverse complement strand
GAAAAGGGTAAAGCTGAAGGAATTCAGGAAGGTCAACTTAATGAAAAACTTGCAATAGCTAAAAAGTTATTTGAAAGTGGTCAAACTAAAGAATTTATTGCTAAGGCTACGGGACTTTCTTTAGAAGAACTTGGTAATATATTAAAGTAAAATTTAATTGTTAAAATATCAACACTAAAATAATAGGTGTTGGTATTTTTTATAGTTGCTTCCAGAGTGATGTAGATGGATGTTTACTCAACTTTGTAAATGCTAGTTACCTAATTTAGATTTTAAAGGGCCAGTTTATTTGGGCAAAAATAAAATTATCTTGTAAAATAAATTAAAATAATGTATACTAAGACAAGGTGATTTATATTATGAAAAGACTAAAACATGCTCTTCCTGATTTAAAGGAAGCTCGTAATAGAAAAAGAGAAGAAACAAGAAGAAATGCCTTTACTTTAGCAGAAGCCTATGATGGTATTGGTGCTGGAAAAACCTATAGTGTTGTTACATATGGATGTCAAGGTAACGAGGCTGATAGTGAGGTAATTTCTGGTATTCTAGAGCGCTTAGGCTATACTCATTCTGAGGATACCTATAAGGCTGATGTAGTAATTTTAAATACTTGTGCGATTCGTGAAAATGCTGAAAATAGAATTTGGGGAGTTCTTGGCCTTCTTAAGGGTGTTAAAAATGAAAAGAAGGATATGATTATTGGTATTTGTGGCTGTATGCCTCAAGAAGAAAATGCTTCTAATAAGCTAATGGAAACCTATCCTTTTGTTGATCTTATTTTTGGTACTCATAATATTGGTAATTTACCAAAGCTTATTGATGAATGTATTGAGAAAAAGAGTAAGGTAATTGAAGTTATTTCAACGCAAGGAGGCATTCTTGAAGGTGCACCTAAGGTTAGACTTTCTCAGCATAAGGCTTGGGTTAATATTATGTATGGCTGTGATGAATTTTGTACCTATTGTATTGTACCATACACAAGAGGTAAGGAAAGATCTCGTGATAAGGAAGATATTATTAATGAGGTAAATGATTTAGTTAAGCAAGGTTATAAGGAAATTACCCTTTTAGGACAAAATGTTAATGCTTATGGTAAGGATAAAAATGATGGCTATACATTTGGTGATTTACTTGTTGATCTTGATAAAACAGGTATTGCAAGAATTCGTTACACAACATCTCATCCTCGTGATTTAGATGATAAGACAATTGAAGCTATGGCTAAATGTCCAAGTGTTATGCCTCAGCTTCACCTACCTGTTCAATCAGGTGATGATGAGGTTTTACGTCGTATGAATCGTAAATATACTCATGATCATTATATGGGCTTAATTCATAAGCTTAAGAGTGCTATTCCTGGTATTTCAATTACAACTGATATTATTGTAGGATTCCCAGGTGAAACCGAAGAGCAATTCCAAAATACCTTAAAGCTTGTTGATGAGGTTGAATATGAAGGAGCATATACCTTTATTTATTCACCTCGTGAAGGAACACCAGCTGCTATGTTCGAAGATCAAATTCCTGAGGATATTGCTAAAGACCGTCTATATCGTTTAAATGAAAAGGTTAATGCTTATTACTTAAAGGGTAATGAACGCTTTGTTGGTACTATTCAAGAGGTTTTAGTAGATGGCGAAAGTAAGAATGGTGAAGGTATGATGTGTGGTTATACTAAAAACCTTAAGCTTTGTCATTTTAAGTCAGATGACAAGTCTCTTGTTGGTAAGCTTGTTAATGTTAAAATTACCGAAGCTAAATCATGGTTTGTAATTGGAGAACTTTGTGAATAATAAAGAAAAGCTTTTAACTGATATAAAAAATGATGAGTCTGTAAAAAGATGTCATGAACTTGAAAGAATGATTGATGAAAATAAAGAAATTAAATCATTACTAAATAAGAAGAAGCATATATCAAAGGAAATGGTAGCTGCCCGTCATATTGGTCTTACT
The DNA here is from genome assembly GCA_001916215.1 of Clostridium sp. CAG:307_30_263. Lineage (GTDB taxonomy): Bacteria > Bacillota_I > Bacilli_A > Acholeplasmatales > Anaeroplasmataceae > CAG-307. The sequence goes on along the minus strand of MNRZ01000002.1, from coordinate 72,848 downwards.
AATACATATAATGATTATAAGAGACAATATGATGAAATTGATAAAGAAATTGCTAAATATCCTTTTGTAAATGAATATTTAGAGCTTTTAGATTATTTATATAATGATTTAGAAATTATGACTGATTATATCACAAGTAAAATTAATAAAGAACTTGAAAATTAATTCCTCTTTTTGAGGAATTTTTTTACATTAATTATATAAATGTAGTTTAAAAATAATATTATATAAGGTAAAATATAGATATAGGATATTGGAGGTATTAGTTATGAAAAAGATTTTTAAAGCATTAGGTGCTGTTATTGCATCAGGAGCAGTTGTAGCATCACTTGCATCATGTTCAAATGTTACACAGGATTATGCTGATAAGATTGTTGAAAAGGCTGAAGATAAGAAAAATTATACTTATGAAGAAGTAATGAAAAAGCTTGGTGATGAGGCTATTAATGGTACTATAGAGGTTGCCGGCTACCGTGTAGGTGTAATTATTGGTGTAAAGGGTATTAAAACAAAAGAGGATCTTCAAGCTAAAATTGATGCTGGTGAGGATGTAGAAGGAATTGTTGTTACAATTGCTAATGGTAAAGCTACAGCCGCAAGATATGGCAAAATCAATGCATCTGATTTAAAATTAATGAAGTAATTTAAAAGAACATTCTCGAATATGAGGATGTTTTTTTTATTGCTTAAGGATGAAAAAATGGTATATACAAGCCAATATTAATCCCCACTTGGAAATATTATAACAGCTACAGATGATATAGGCATAAATGGTTTACGGTTTGAAGGGCAAAATGCTTTGCTTCTAATTTAAAAAATGAGGTTGAAGAAGAAACTAATATTATAAAGAAAGCTAAGCATTGGCTTCAAATTTGTTTTTCGGTTCAAAAGCTTGGTGTATAATGGTATTACAAAAAAGTATAAAAAAATGTATAGTAAAATGTCCATAGATTAATCATAAGGATTTTTTATGGTTTCTTTGAGGTAACTATGGCACTTTATTGTGCGTACTTTTAATTTTGAAATTATAAATTATAATAAAGTTGTATTAAAGATACAGAAAGAGGATTTATAAAATGAAAAATTATTGTATATTAAATGCGACAAATGAGCCTAGAGTAGAATTACATGATAAGCTTGGACTTACAGGGGCTGAGGTATCAATCAATAACATCCCTGCTAGTGCATGTGTTCCTTTTGTTCATCATCATAAAGAAAATGAAGAAATTTATTTTATTTTTGAAGGAAAAGGTAAAATGATAATTGATGAAGAAGAGGTATTATTAAAAAAGGGTGACTTTATAAGGGTATCACCTAATGCTAAAAGACAAATGTTTGCAGCAAATGATATGGGAATTTCTTTTATTTGTATTCAAACTAAACAAAATTCCTTAGATGCTTATACCAAAACAGATGCCGTTTTAGATTGAAATAATTAACAGTTAAATTATTATATGTTATACTGTAGTATATAAAAGATACTATGGAGGTTTATATGATTGATTATAATAATTTACCTAATTGTCCGGTACAAACTTGCTTAAATTTTATTTCTGATAAATGGAAAATATTAATTATTAGAGATTTAATGGAGAGTACCAAAAGATTTAATGAATTAAAAAAATCATTAGCGCCTATTACTCAAAAAATGCTTACGCAGCAGTTAAGAGAAATGGAAGCGGATGGTTTAGTTCATCGGGAGGTTTATCCTGTAGTTCCTCCTAAGGTAGAATACTCCTTAACAGCACTAGGCCTTTCTTTAAAACCTGTAATTGAGGCTATGAAGTTATGGGGAGAGCATCTAAAAAAGAAAGTAAATAATGGATAATTTAAAATGGTGTATTGATTACTTGCTTAAATATAATAAGATAGATAAATTTATTAGTGTTTATACCTTTGATACATTAAGAGCTTTAATGAATATCACTATGCCTTATGATTTAGAAAATGAATTTTATATAAGACAGGATGAGGTTATTTAAGTGAACTCAATAAATATAAGCTTCAAGACTCAAAAAACTTTCAATATAAAAATAATATATTTATCTATCAAGGAGATATTACCAAGCTAATTGTTGATGCGATTGTTAATGCTTGTAATGAAAGATTACTGGATGTTTTTATCCTCTTCATAGCTGTGTAAATAATATTATTCATTCTTATGCTGGTCTTGAGGTAAGAAGAGATTTATTAAAGAAAATTTGCGAAAATTATGAAGAAGAAAATGGTAAATTTATTGTGACTAATGCTTATAATTTAAAGGCTAAGTATATTTTTTATACCGTAGGACCTCAAGTTATTAAGCTAAGTGAGCAAGATAAATTAGATTTGAAAAATTGTTATTTAAGCTCTTTAGAGGAGGCTTCAAGGCTTGGTTAATACAATTGCATTTCCTTGTATTTCAACAGGACTATATAATTTTCCTAAGGATATAGCTTCGAGTATTGCTTATAAGACAGCTTTTAATTATTTAAAAGATCATCCTGATTTGAATGTTATATTTTCTACTTATGATATGAAAGATTGTTTGCTTTATAAGAAGGAGGAAAAAAAGTATGATTATTAATACCGGTCAAAGAACAGATATTCCTGCTTTTTATGCAAAATGGTTTATAAATCGTATTAAGGAAGGCTATGTACTGGTAATAAACCCCTATTACCCTAATTTGGTTACTAAATTTAGCTTAGATCCTAAGGTTGTTGATGTGATTGGCTTTTGCACTAAAAATCCAAGACCTATGTTGCCATATCTTGATGAGCTATCTAAATATAAGCAATTTTGGTATGTAACAATTACTACCTATGGACGTGATTTAGAGCCTAATGTTCCTTATCTTTTGGATGTGATTGAGGATTTTAAGACTTTATCTTTAAGACTTGGAAAATACGCTGTTGGTTGGCGCTTTACACCAATTATAATTACTCCTAATTATCCTAAAGAAAGACATTTGAAGGCGTTTGAGTATATTGCATCAAGATTGGCAGGATATACAAAACTTGCTGTTTTTGTTTTTGTTGATTTATATGATAAGCTTAAAAAAAATCATCCAGAAATTCAGGATGCATCTGATGATGATAAAGTTTATCTTGCTAAAGAATTTCAAAAAATAGCTAAAAAATATAATATGGAATTAAGACTTTGTTCTAAAGAAAAGTGGCTTAAAAATTATGGAATAGATGTGGATGGCTGTATGCGCCTTGAAGACTATGAGAGAGCCGCTGGGGTTAAGCTTAAGCCAACAAGTAAGATGCAAGCAAAAAGGGGCTACTGTGCTTGCTTGCTTTCAAATGATATAGGTTCTTATAATTCCTGTATGCATTTATGTAAATATTGCTATGCAAACGGAAATAGTAAAATGGTTTTAAGTAATTATCAAAATCATGATGATAATTCACCTTTTTTAATTGGTACTTTAAAAGAAAATGATAATATAAAAGTTGCTAGTCAAAGCTCTTGGATTGTAAAAGAGGAAGGATTATTTAGTGAATTTGCGCCTTAAGAAAATAATTGATGAAGCAGATGCTATTTTAATTGGAGTAGGTTCAGGCTTATCTAGTGCTGCTTCATTTGAATATGGCGGAAAGACATTTATGGATAACTTTAAATACATATATGATAATATAAGGATATGTAAAGTGCAGGATTCCATGATTTTGATTCATTAGAAGAAAAATGGGCTTATTGTTCTAAAATGATTTATTTAAATCGTTATAAAAATGATGCTAATCCTTCATATCAAAAAATATATGAATTGTTTAAAGATAAAAATTATTTTGTCATAACAACTAATGTTGATCACCAATTTCAGCTTGCAGGCTTTGATAAAAAAAGATTATTTTATATGCAAGGTGATTATGGCTTATTTCAATGTAGTCTTCCTTGTCATAATAAGACTTACGATAATAAAAAAATTATTTTTAAAATGATAAACAGTATTAAAGATAATAAAATACCTTCAAGCTTAATTCCTAGATGTCCTTTATGTAGAAGACCTATGACTACAAATTTAAGATGTGATAATCATTTTTTTGAAGATTTAGGCTGGCATCAAGCATATAAAAGATATAATGATTTTATTACTAAATATAAGGATAAAAAAATTGTATTTTAGAGCTTGGTGTAGGTTTTTCTACACCGGTTTGGATTAAGAATCTTTTATAAAAATGACTTATTTGAATAAAAAGGCATCATATATATGTGTTGATTTGGGATATATTGAAATTCCAAAAGAAATAAAGAATCAAACAATTATTTTTAATGAAGATATCAAAAAATTCTTTGAAGAAGAATTTTTTTTAAAACTTACAGGATTAAGTTCTTGTAGGCTTTTTTTTACTTATTATAATAAAAAAATAAAATAGACAAAGGGCATTAAAAAAATATAATATAGTTAAAGAACGTATGATGATTAAACGTTTAGAGGTGCTTTAGTGCAAACTTTTAATGTGATTTCAACTGACGAATTTGTAAAAAGAAAGAATAAGTATTTTATAATATTTTGATAGAAGATAAAGAGCAAGTTGATACCTATTATGAGTTTAAATTGAAAAAAAAGATAAATATTTGCGTATCTAGAAATGTTAATTAGAGACTATATAAAAAATATAAACTATATTATTTGACATTAGAAATAAAATGATTATAATATGTTTAGTTAGTTGTGTCTAACAGAAAAGAATGGTTTAAAAATGATAAGTTGCCGATTATGAAAAATTAGTTGATTTAGGTTTCACAGAAAGTGAGATTTATAATATGACTGATGATAAATATTCTAGATTAATGCAAATGGATATAATTTCAACAAAGTCATATAATACGATTGACAAAGCAAGTATTGCTGAGAATAATTCAGGAACTGATACAATATATAGTAAGTTTGAAGTAGTGGATGATGAATAGTTAAGAATTGCCAATATAAGTTTAAAGAATCTTAATGAATGTTCCAATAGAATTGAAAATGATATTGCTGAACAATCGTATATTTCAAATGATGAAAAAAATATGTTACTAGTGATACTTCGAAGAAAATGACAACTTATGTGTCTAAAGTAAAAATAAATGATGATTATAGGAGGGCTATAAATGAGACCAGAATATAAGGATAAAATAATTGGTATATGTATTATTATAGTGATTGGTGTTACACTTGGTTTAATATTAGAATTTAGTATAGGTATTCCATTCTATTTTATAGGTATTTTAACCTTAATTATAGAAGTATTATACTTAATTATTATTGTTTGTCGTTTTATGAGTGATTACGAAAAAAATAGGCGAAATAATTAAATCTAAAATTAAAAATAATTTTTTAAATTGTAAATTGTATTATTATACAGGTTAGGGTATGCGGACATTTTTTTAGACTAATTATATAATATTCTAAATAATTGATTTATCATTTTGAGAAGATATCAGTTTTAAATTGGACTGTTCAGAACATGAAATAGACTTATTCAAAGATATTGCTGAGGACTACATTGTAAAATTGGAAAGTGAAATCAGAACAATTAAGTAAAATATTCCTCAAGAGTTAAAAGTCAGTGATAAATGAAAACTATTGTGAAAAAGTTAATTTTAAAGTAAAAGGAAAAACAATAATATTAGAGTTTGCTGATAAATTTAATAGATATAAAAGAAGTTCTTCAAGTTATACTTCTTATTTTGATACTCTTATAGATTTTTGAATTAAAAGTGGAATATTTTAGTAAAAACAGCAATAATGATGCTTAACTATATAATAATTTTTCGAAACTAATAAAAATTTTTGTTTTAAATAGCTGCAATATCATTTTTATATCAATTAAAAAATAGTAACATTTGCATCATATGGTAAAATTACTGCCAAAGATTTAAAGAAATTAAAGTAAGAAAAATGACTGTGAAGAATTGGCTTTAAAAAGCTGATATTCATAGTTTTTTTATAAAAGTAGTATAAATCGAGCTTTGCTAAAATAAAAATTATTAATTAGGAGCTCCTTTTTTTCGTATTTAAAAAAATGTCAAAATATAAGCTGTTTTAAAAGCTTTTGGCTTTTATAAAGGAAAAAAATACGCTATAATACAAAAAAGTCTAATATTAAATTGGCTTAAGAAAGGTGAAGAATAATGAAATTTATTTCATGGAATATTGATTCAATTAACGCAGCTCTTACATCTACATCCGCAAGATCAGAGCTTTCAAGAAATGTGCTTGAAATGATTAAGCAGGAGGACGCAGATATCATTGCGATTCAGGAAACAAAGCTACCTGAGGCGGGTATGACCGATAAGCAAAGAGAGATTTTACTTTCATATTTTCCTAATTATAAAATAGAGCTTGTAAGCTCAGCCTTCCCTGCAAAAAAAAGCTATGCAGGAACAATGGTGCTTTATAAGGATCTCTATGAGGCTAAGGTATCCAAGCCTTCAATTGGCGCTCCTGATACCATGGATTTAGAAGGAAGACTTCTATGTCTCGAATTTAAGGATTTTTATTTTGTAAATGTTTATACACCAAATGCTGGAGATGGTCTTAAAAGGCTTAAGGAAAGACAGGAATGGGATAAATGCTACGCCATTTATTTAACTAGCCTTGATAAAGAAAAGCCTGTTATTGCTTGTGGGGACTTTAATGTTGCCCACGATGAAATTGACCTTGCTAATCCAGATTCTAACCACACATCAGCGGGCTTTACCGATGAGGAAAGAGAAGGATTTTCAAATCTTCTTTCCAAGGGCTTTGTGGATAGCTTTAGATATTTAAATGGAAATGTTGAAGGTATTTATTCTTGGTGGTCTCAGCGTATTAAAACCAGTAAGATTAATAACTCAGGCTGGAGAATTGACTACTTCCTTTTAAGTGATAGAATTAAGGATAAAGCCTTAAAATCTTCAATGCTAGATTCAGGTCAAAGACAGGATCATACGCCATTAATTCTTGAGATCAGCAATTTCTAAATTTAATAATAATGATTAATCCTTAGTATCACTAGGGATTTTTTATTATCCCAAAAGTAACTATAGCACTTTATAGTGCGTACTTAGTGATAAAATTAAACAATTTTTTAAATCCCCTTCATATAATATAAATGGAGGGGATTATTTTGTCTAATGTAAGAGAGATTGTAACAAAAGCGATTGTTGCAAAGGGTAAGAAAAGTATTAGTATGTCCCATACTATTGATACAACCTTACAGCCATATTCAATTTTGGGCTGTTGGATAATTAACCATAAATATGAAGCCTATAAGGAATCAGATGTTGTATATGTTACAGGAACCTTCGATATTAATATTTGGTATAGTCTTGCAAATAATACTAAAACAGATGTTTTAAGGGAAACGGTAAGCTATAAAAAGGATATTAAGACCAAACAAATAGTAGATGATTATCTTGAGCATTCTGATGATGTTTTAATTAAGATCTTAAAGAGTCCGCAAGCAACTAATGCTAAAATTTATGATGGACATATTGATATAGATTTATCCTTTGATATTCTAGCAGAGGTTTTAGGTGAAACGAAAATGCAGGTAACTGTATTTAATAGTGAGCCAGAGGATGATAGTGATATTGAGGATTTAGATATTGAAGTAAATGAAGATTTCTTAAAGAAAGTGTAAGTGTTTAACTTACCTTTTTAAATTTTACAAAAATAGTTGACAAGTCAATTATTAGTACTAAAATGTAGTTGACAAGTCAACTAAAGGAGTGATAATGTGGATGTAAGAGAAATTACGAAGGTTGTTAGAAATATGAACCTTTATAAAAATTCTGTTAATAAAAAAAGTATGGAGTTAAATGAAACTGAATATGAGATGCTAAGATTTATTACTAAGCGTGAAAGTAGATCATTTGCTGAGGTTTCAAATTATCTTAACGTTGATAAGGGCTTAGTTACAAGAATGAGTAAAAAGCTAAGTGAGCTTGAATATGTTAGGATTGAATCAGATCCTACCGATTCAAGAAGGAAGATGCTAATTGTGACTGATAAAGCCTTAAAGCTTAAGGATGAAGTTGTAAATGAAGAGGTTTTCTTTTATGATAAATGCTTAGAGGTTTTAACTGATAAAGAAAAGAAAGAATTTCTAAATCTTGTTGAAAAGGTATATTTAGAATCTAAAAAGTATAGAAAGAATGGCTGGAATTTTAATGAAAAGTAAAAATGATAATTTACGCTATGATCGAGTTAGAACTTATTTTAAGCTAAATAAAAAATCATTTATTTTAGCTTCCATAACCGGTGTTATTTATAATAGTTTAATGGCTTTAGTACCAATTGTCCAAGGAAAATTAATTGATGCATTTAATGCTCAAGATGATGTTAAATATATTATTAAATTTGCACTTACCTTTTTGACATTTGTTATTTTTATTCAGGTAAATCGATATTTCAAGCGTTATTATGTAAGAGATTTTTCAAATAAAATGGTTTTACAAATGCGTAGGGTAAGCTTTAAAAATTTAATTACTGATGATATATCAACCTTTATAACAGAGTCAAAGGGCGATATTATGAACAAAAATCTATCTGATATTAAGGATAGTGCTGAAGGTGTAAGAAAGATATTAACGGAAGTATATGATAGTATTATTCTTATGCTTGGTTATCTTATAAGCTTAATGATTATGGATTGGAAAACAACTTTAGTTATTACCATTTTCTTAGTGCTATCAATGGTTTTTGCTAATTTGATGAAGAAGATTATATATAAATCAACCTCTGAATATAAAAAGACATTTTCAAAATCAAAGGATGTTACCTTAAATTCTTTAAAGAATGAACTATATTATCGTGGCTTTGGTGTGTGTCATAAGTATGATGCAATCTATCAGAATACACAAAATGAGCTTGAAAAAAAGTCAATTAAGTCAATGGTATTTAAAGGCTCACTTGAACCAACCTATCAGGCAATTGCTTTAATTGGTTTATTCTTTGTTATTTACTTTTGTGGTATAAAGGTTACAAGTGGTACTTGGCTTGTAGGTACATTTTCAGCTTATCTTTCAACCTATGTTTTAGTAGCTAATAAGGCCTCAAAGGTTGGTAAGGTATTTAATGCGGCTACTAACTTTAAGGTTTCTTGGAAAAGATGCTCGCCTTATCTTGAAAGGAAGGAAATGGCAAGGCATGGAGATTATAAATTAAAAGGTAATCGTCTTGTAGTATCTAATTTAACATTTGGTTATGATAAGAGCTTTATGCTTCATAACATTTCCTTTGATGCTAAATGCGGTGAGGCTATTGGTATTTGTGGAATGATTCATAGTGGAAAATCAACCCTTGGTGGTGCTCTTTCTGGTCTTTATGATTATGAAGGAAGTATTAAGCTTTTAGGCCTTGAGCTTAAGGAAAACAAAAATAGCTTAATTGATCACTATATTTCCTATGCACCTGCAGAGGTTGAAATTTTTAATGATACAATTAAATATAATATTGCTTTTGAAAATAAAGATGTAGAGCATGAACTTAAAATGGCAGATTTATATGATGATGTGAAGGAATTTTCTCTTAAGGAAAATGAGGTCTTATCAAACTTGGCTGAAAACCTATCTGGAGGTCAAAAGAAGCGTCTTCAAATTGCAAGATGCTTATATGGAAGTCCTAAGCTAATTGTATTAGATGATCCTTTTAATGCTATTGATATAAAAATGAGTGTGGATATTTTAAATAATATTCAAAATAATTATCAAGAATCAATTTTGGTAATTATTAATAATCAAAAAGAAATATTAAGTCAAATGGATAAAATAATATTCTTATTTAATGATTCATATATTGTTGGTACCTATGATGAGCTGCTTCAAAACGAGGATTTTTTAAGTATCCTAGGAGGTAAAAGATGAGTGTTTTAAATTGCATTTTTAATTATTTTAAGAAGCATAGTCATGTCTTTATATTAACGCTATTTGTAATTGCAGCTGCTACTGCTTTATCACTTGCTCCACCTCAGCTTTTAAAGATTATTGTTGATGATTTAAATAGTGGTGTTAAAGAACGACTTTTAGATTATGCTATCTTTTATATGCTACTTTTTATTGCAATAGGTCTTATTAATTTCTTAAAAGAGGTTTTACTTGTAATTTTATCTCAGGGTGTTGGAAAAACAATTAGGATAGAAATGCTAAATAAGATTCATAAGCTATCATATATTACATTTTCACATCTAGATACAGGTAATCTTGAGGCATATTTTTCAAATGATGTTGAAGAAATTAATACTTTAATTACCTCAGGTGTTATTTCAATGGCGATTGATGCCTTCAAAATGATTGGTATTGTAGTTTCTATCTTTATATTCTCCCCAATTTTTGGTGGTATTACCTTACTTGTAATTCCTATTATTGTTTTATTTACAATGTGGATAAGAAAAAGAATGTATAAAGCTCAGGCTGCCAATCGTGCTTTAGAGGGTAATGTTAACAATCTTGTTCTTGAAAATCTTGATAATGTTGTTACGATTAAATCATTTAGAATTTATGAAAATGTTGAGAAAAAATATAATGAGGTATTAAAAAATCATTTTAAGACAAACCAAAAGGCTAATACCTATGATGCAGTATTTTCACCTATAATGCAAATTTTAAAAATGATTTTAATTGTTTTAATTATATGTCTTTCAAGTGCAGATATAAGCTTATTTGGTATGAGCGTTGGTATGCTTGTAAGTTCAATTGATTTAATTACAAATTTATTCAATCCGATTGAAAGCCTTGGCATGGAGCTTCAAACAATTCAAAAGTCGATGGCAGCGATTTTCCGTATTAATGAATACTTTAATCTACCTGAGGATGAAAAAAAGAAGCATTATGATATTAATTTAGATAGTATTAAGCTGGAATTTAAGGATGTGTCATTTTCATATGATGGCCAAAATAACGTTATTGAAAACTTTAATTTAGTTCTTAATGGTAGTGATCGTCTTGTTTTAAAGGGCAAGAGTGGAAGTGGAAAAACAACCTTGTTTAAGCTTGCTTATGGTTTAATTAAACCAACCAAGGGGACCGTTACAATTAATGGAATTCCTACATATTTGATGTCTGATGAGCTTAAACGTCAAGTATTTGGTATTGTATATCAGGATTATTTCTTTTCTGGTGGTTCAATTAAGGATGAAATTACCTTATGTAATGATATTAGTGATGATGCTGTTTATAAGGTCCTACATCAGGTTGGACTTGACCGCATAAATGATATTCATGCACCTCTTGTAGTTACTGATTATTCAACCGGTGAGTTATCACTATTTAATATTGCACGAGCAATTATTCTTGACAGTAAGGTTTTATTTCTTGATGAAATGAATGCTAAAATTGATTCTTTAAGTGCTAAAAGAATTATTGAGGTTATTGATGAGGTATCTAAGAATAAGCTTGTTATGTCAATTAATCATTATGGTGATTTATTAAGTGGAAGTAAAATTATTAATCTTGAAAAATAATTAAATTTAACAATTTTATTTACTAAAAAATATATTCATGGCCTTTTTTGTTATTTCATATTATAATTTGTCCAGTATGAATATATATTATGGTACATTATTTTACAAAAATTATATAACAGGTGCACTTTTTGTAAGTATGCTTTATTAATAAATCTTATAATTTGCCAAATATTATTGTTAAAATAGATGAAGTATTAATTTAAGAGGTATATTATGCGTATTGGCATTTTTACTGACCAATATTTTCCGACTGTTAGTGGTGTTGTTACATCAATTGAAACACTTGCTGATGGACTAAGAGCTAGAGGTCATATAGTATATATAATTACAAGTTTAGATCTTCGTAATATAAAAAAAGAAGAATTAGAAATATTAAAAGCTAAAGGTGAATATTTTATTAATGTTCCTGGCTTTCATTATCCTTTTAAAAAGCTTAGAGGTTATCGTTTTATTAATATAAAAAAAGAATATATAAAAAGAATAGCTTTGCTTAAGCTTGATGTAATTCATGTTCAAACGGAATTTTCGATGGCAAGGCTTGCAATTAAATGCTCAAAAAAACTTAATATTCCTATGGTACATACTTTCCATACTTTATTTGATGAATATTTAAGTTATGTTTCAGGATTTTTTACGCGTCTATTTCCAAAAATGATGCATAATATTTTAGTTAATCGTTTTTTACGCCCGGTAAGTAGGCAATCATTAATCGAAATAGTACCGACTAAAAAGGTATATGATCAAAGGTATCATTATAAGCTAGGAATTAATGAAGATGTAAGAATTATTCCTACTGGAATTAATTTAGATGCTTTTTTAGAATCTAAAAGACAAGCCTCTTTGGTTAGTAAATACCAGCTTCAGGATAAATTTGTTTATCTTTTTGTAGGAAGAATTTCGGAAGAAAAGCGAATTTCAAATATTATTACAGCGTATAAGAAGGTCGCAAATGCTAATAATCGCTTGCTAATTGTTGGTGATGGACCAGAGCTTTCAAAGCTTAGGAAGCTTACTTTAGAATTAGAACTTAAAGAAAATGTTATCTTTACAGGTTTTATTGAATGGAAAAATATAAGTAGCTATTATGCACTTGGAGATGTTTTTTTGTGTGATTCCGTATCGGAAACACAAGGTTTAACTTATCTTGAAGCTTTAGCATCAGGCCTTCCACTTTTAGTTAGAAAGGATGATTGTCTTTTAAATTTGCTTATTAATGACTATAATGGTATTGCGTATGAAAAGGAGAATGAATTAATTGCTTATATGAAAAATTTAGAAACTGATAAGAATAAGCTTTTAAGTCTTAAGAGAAATACGAAGAAGTGTACCATCCAATATACTGATAATATATTTGTAGAAAATATTATTAAGGTATATGAGGACGTAATAAAAAAATAATGATTTACCATTGATAATTTAATGGTAATTTTTCACTTGACACTAAAGCTAACTTAAGCGTTATAATAGTAGTAAAATATTTGCTAAAACAAGTATTAAATGATATTATTGAGGTAAGGTAGTGATTTTATGAACAGGATAAATAATCAAGCATTAACTGGAGAAAGAGCTTTATTTAAAAGTGAAGATTTAGAGGTATCTGATTGTTACTTTTATGATGGTGAATCTCCATTAAAGGAATCATTAAATATTAAGGTTATTAATTCTAAATTTGGTTGGAAATATCCTTTATGGTATTGTAATAATGTTAAGGTTTTAAATTCATATTTTGAAGAAACGGCTCGTTCAGGTATTTGGTATACAAATAATATTACAATCAATGATTCAATTATTGATGCTCCTAAGCAATTTAGAAGAAGCTCATATATAAATCTTTTTAATGTTAAGCTAAATAATGCTTTAGAAACAATGTGGAATTGTCATGATATTACCCTTCATGATTGTTATATTAAAGGCGATTATTTTGCGATGAACTCTCATAATATTGAGTGTAATAATATTAAAATTGATGGAAATTATTGTTTCGATGGTGGGAAAAATATTGTAATTAAAAATGCCATTTTAAATTCTAAGGATTCGTTTTGGAATTGTGAAAATGTAACAGTTTATGATTCAACAATTATAGGTGAATATTTAGGATGGAATAGTAAAAATATAACATTTATCAATTGTAATATGGAATCATTACAGGGCTTTTGTTATATGGAAAATCTTAAGCTTGTTAATTGTAAACTTAATGTAACACTTGCATTTGAATATTCAACTGTTGATGCTGATATTAATTCTAAAATTGATTCAGTTAAGAATCCAAATGGAGGTATAATTCGTTCTTTAGGAATTGGAAAGTTAATACTAGATGATAATATTAAAACATCTAAGAATGCATGTAAATATGAGGTGAAAGAATGTATAGCTTCGACAAAATAATTGATAGAAGAAAAACGGCATCGCTTAAATGGAATATAAAGAAAGATGAGCTTCCTATGTGGGTTGCTGATATGGATTTTGAGGTATTACCAGAAATCAAGGAAGCAATTTTAAAAAGAGCCGAAAATGGTATTTATGGCTATAATATAATACCTAATGAGTTTTATGAGGCTTATATTAATTGGTGGAAAAAGGAACATAATTTTATAATAGATCCTAGTTGGCTTATTTTCTCAACGGGTGTTGTGCCATCTATTTCAAGTATTGTAAGAAGATTAACTAGACCAGCTGAAAAGGTCTTGATTCAAACACCTGTTTATAATATTTTCTTTAATTCGATTTATAATAATGGGCGTTATATTTTAGAGTCACCTTTAAAGTATGAAAATCATAGCTATTATATTGATTTTAATGATTTAGAAGAAAAATTAAGTGATCCGCAAACAACATTAATGATATTATGTAATCCTCATAATCCTATTGGTAAAATTTGGTCTTGTGATGAACTTACTAAAATAGTTGATTTATGCTTTAAATATAATGTAAAGCTTATTAGTGATGAAATTCATTGTGATATAACCTCACCTAAAAAAAGCTATATTCCTTTACTTAGTGTATCACCAAAAGCAAAAGAAATTGGCATTGCCCTTGTCGCTCCTACTAAAGCCTTTAACATTGCAGGTATTCAAACCTCGGCTTTAATAATACCAAATGATACTCTAAGGCATTATGTTAATCGTGGCCTTAACAATGATGAAATTGCGGAGCCTAATACATTTGCTATTGGTGCTGCGTGTGCAGCTTTTAATTATGGTCATAATTGGAATTTAGAATTAAGAGAGTATATTGAAAAGAATAAGGAATATGTTATATCAAAGCTTAAAGCTACTAAGGCTTACCCTATTAAGCAAGATGCTACCTATTTAATGTGGATTGATATTAGTCAAATTTGTGATGATTCTTTAGTTTTAAGTGATTATATTAGAAAGCATACGGGTCTTTATTTATCTGATGGCGCTTCATACGGTAATGCTGGGCGTACTTTTTTAAGAATGAATGTTGCAACGCCTTATGCAAATGTTGTTGACGGTACTGCTAGATTAATTAAAGGTATTAAGCTGTATTTAGACGAGAATAAAGGAAAGAATTAAGAAGGTTGCTAAGACGACCTTTTTAATATAAAATGCATAAAAATGTAACATATCTGCTTGCTTTATAGAATTTGATTAGTATTAAAACTTGTTTTATTAAGAGATTATTAGTTTTTTAATTTTACAAAATTAAATTTAATTTAATATAAAAAAACTATTGTTTAAAAAAAATATTATAATAGTGAACCAAAATATTTTGTAAGAAATATAAATTTATAATTAGAGTAATGTTTTAAAAAAAAGATGCTATGTTATAATTTCATAATAAATGGTGGTGAAAATATGATTATAAGAAAAGCTAAAGGTAGCGATGCAAAAGCAATTTTAGAATATTGTAAAATTATTGGTGGTGAAACAGATAATTTAACATTTGGTAATCAAGGTGTAGGATTAACTTTAGAGCAAGAGAAAGATTATTTAGATAAAATGAATTCATCAAATAATAGTATATATTTAGTAGCAGACGATGAAGGAGAAATAGTTGGTTGTCTTAATCTAAATTCATTTTCAAAGGAAAGACTTAAGCATAATGCTGAATTAGGTATATCAGTAAAAAAAGATTATTGGCATAAAGGTATTGGTTCAATGTTAATAAAGGAGGCAATTGAATTTGCTAAAAAAATTAATATTGATAGCATACATTTAACTGTAAGAAGCGACAATGAACGTGCTAAGTCTCTTTATACAAAATTTGGCTTTAAAAAAACTGGTACATTTTATCGCTATATAAAAATTGGCAAGACTTTTTATGATTGCGATTTGATGTATTTATTCCTTAATGAATCACCAGTATAATAGTACATAGTTATTTGTAGATTTTTAAAGAAGACAAAAAAGATTGGTAAATGAAGCGTATAAAGAATTTGAGTATATCGATTTCTAAGCAATGCATTTATTGTTTCATATGACCTATAGAAGAAAACAATAAATGCGTTTGAAAGTACAATGAAAGTTAATTTTTATGCTCTGATGATGCTTTATATAGATGGTGAAGTTAGTTGTGATGATGGTGGATTTAAAAACATTTGATTATTTATAACTAAATGATAAGTGCGATATGACTTGCACTTAATGAAGAGTGGTATAAAAACTACTCTTTTATTTTTCGCTTTTTATCAAAAAAAACATTTTTTTTGAGGTTTAATCATTTATTCAAAATGAAAATCGTGTTATAATTGAAGGGATTAAAAAAGAAATGGGTGTTTTAAATGAATTTGAAAGATGTCGATAAAAGTGAATTTACACCGATGATGCAACAGTACATCGAATGCAAGGAAAACTATCCTGATGCGATAGTATTTTTCCGTATTGGTGACTTTTATGAAATGTTTTTTGAAGATGCGTATATAGCCTCACGAGAACTTGAAATTGCTTTAACAGGAAAGGATGCTGGCTATAAGGAAAGAGTACCGATGTGCGGTATTCCCTTTCATGCTTATTCAGGCTATGCTGAAAAGCTAATTTCAAAGGGCTACAAGGTGGCGATTGTTGAACAGGTTGAAGATCCTAGTCAGGCTAAAGGACTTGTTAAACGTGATGTTGTTAAAATTATTACACCTGGTACAATTACCGAAGCCGGCTTAAATGAAAAAGAAAATAATTTCTTAGCTGCGATATATGAGACAGATGCAAGATATACTTTAGCTTATGCGGATGTTTCAACAGGACAAATGTATTTGACTACTATTGAAGATGAAGAAGCTTTAGCAAATGAAATTTTATCTCTTCATGCGAAAGAGGTTATTTGTCTTTCAAGTTTAAAACTTAAAATATTAAATACACTTCACGATAATTATCAAATTGTTATTTCAAGATGTGATGATACAAGCCTTATTGATGATTATAAATATTTGATAGAAGGCCTAAATTTAGAGAAATTTAAGGATGATATTCCTTGTATCAGTATTTTAATTAATTATATTTCTAAAACACAAAGACATAATTTATATCATCTTCAACCAATTAAGTTTTATTCATCAAATCAGGTCCTTCACCTAGATCCTTTTTCTAAGCGTAATCTTGAACTTACCGAAACGCTACGTCAAAATCAAAAAAGTGGATCGCTTTTATGGTTACTTGATAAGTGCCAAACAGCAATGGGAAGTCGAAAGCTTCATACTTGGATTGATAGGCCTTTAATTGACCGAAATGAAATTATTAAGCGTCATAATTATGTTGAGGCTTTAATAAATAATTATGTTGCTAAAGAAGAAATTAAAGAATCATTAAAAACGGTTTATGATCTTGAACGTATTATTGGCCGCATTTCGGTTGGAAATGCGAATGCTAAAGATTTAGTCCAGTTAAGAAGAAGTTTAGCTAATATTCCTAATTTTAAGAAGAATGTTATGGCTCTAGGTACTGATGATGCTATATCATTTGCAAATGGCATTGATACCCACGAAAAACTATATGATCTTTTAGATAAGGCACTTGTTGATGACCCACCTCTTCAAATTAAAGAAGGCGGTATGATTAAGCCTTTGTATAATAAAGATTTAGATGAACTTAAAGAAATTTCAGGATCCTCAAAGGATTGGATTTTAAAATTTGAGGCTCAAGAAAGAGAAAGAACCGGTATTAAAACTATGCACGTAGGATATAATCGTGTATTTGGATATTATATTGAGGTATCTAAGGGTGCTCTTCAAAATTTAACTGACAGTGATCATTATGAGCGTAAACAAACCTTAGCTAATGCTGAGCGTTTTATTACACCTGAACTTAAAAAATATGAACAAATTGTGGTAGGCTCAACTGAAAAAATTCAAAAGCTTGAATATGATTTATTTATTGAAATAAGAGATGTATGTCAAGGCTTTACTAAATCCTTACAACAACTTGCGGATAAAATTTCAACAATTGATTGTCTTCTTGCTTTCGCTGAGGTTTCGGTTAAATATAATTATGTTAGACCAGAAATGTCTTTAAAGCGTGAGGTTAATATTGTTGAGGGACGTCATCCGGTTATTGAAACCTTCTTAAAGGATGAGTATGTTAAAAATGATGTAATTATTAATTCTTATAATACAATTTTAATTACGGGTCCTAATATGAGTGGTAAGTCAACCTATATGCGTATGCTAGCACTTATTGTAATAATGGCTCAGATAGGCTGTTTTGTACCAGCTAAAAGTGCAACGCTTATGATTTTTGATGCTATATTTACACGTATTGGTGCATCTGATGATTTAATTAGTGGTCAATCTACGTTTATGGTTGAAATGCTAGAGGCTAATTTTGCCATTAAGAATGCAACTAAGGATTCCTTAATTTTATTTGATGAGCTTGGAAGAGGTACATCTACCTATGATGGTATGGCTCTTGCTCAAGCTATTATTGAGTATGTTCATGAAAAAATAGGCTGTGTAATGCTATTTTCAACTCATTATCACGAGCTTGTTTTACTTGATAAGACATTAAAGCATTTAAAGAATGTTCATGTTGATGCTAAAGAATCAAAGGGTGGCGTAGTTTTCCTTCATAAGGTTTTAGACGGTGGTGCTGATAAATCTTATGGTATTAATGTTGCATCCTTAGCGGGTCTTCCTAGAAGCTTAATTGAAAGATCTAAAAAGATTCTTGAAACACTTGAGGAAAATAATTCTACATCAGGCGTTAACCTTGATTTATTTAATTTTGATGCCTATGAGGAAGAACCTCAAAATCAAGAGGAAGAAAAAGCTTATAATTTGAAGCATGCTCTTGAAATTTTAGATATTGATTCATTAACACCAAGAGAAGCGCTTGATTGGCTATATAAAGAAAAAAACAAATTAGATTAGAGGTGAAATAATGGGAAGAATCGTTCAACTTGATGAAAGATTATCAAATATGATTGCAGCTGGAGAGGTCGTTGAAAGACCTTCCTCAGTTGTAAAGGAGCTTGTTGAAAATGCGATTGATGCAGGTGCCAAAAATATATCTATTACCCTAATTGATAGTGGTGTAAAGGAAATAATTATTGAAGATGATGGCTGTGGAATGTCACGTGATGATGCAAAACTTTGCTTTTCACGCCATGCTACATCTAAAATTAAAAATGAATATGACCTTTTTAGAATCCAAACCTTAGGCTTTAGAGGTGAGGCGATTCCTTCCATTGCCTCTGTTTCAACATTCACCCTTTTAACATCTGATGGTGCTGAAGCTACAAAGGTTATTTATAAGGGCGGTCACTTAGAGGATATAGCCCCTGCATCTCGGTCAAAGGGAACAACAATAAAGGTAGAAGGTCTTTTTTATAATGTGCCTGCTAGACTTAAATATTTAAAAAGTCTTCCTTCCGAGCTTGGAAGTATTACCTATTTAGTATCTAAATATATTTTGGCTAATCCTAATATAAGCTTTACTTTAAAAAATAATGAGCGTTTAATTTATAAAACCTTAGGTAATGGTGATTTGGTTCGAATTTTTGGTGAATTGTATGGGCTTGAGGTCGCAAAGGGTTTGTTAAGAAAAAACTACGAAGGAAATGGCTATAAGATTGATTTATCAATTTGTAAATCAGTTGTTTCAAGAGCTAATAAGCTTGAAATTACAACCATTGTTAATGATAGATATGTTAAATCAAATCCAATTATTGAAGCTATTATTAAAGGATATCATACTTATATTCCTGAAGGAAGATATCCGATTGCTTTATGTAATATTACTATTGACCCAACCTTGATTGATGTTAATGTACATCCTACTAAAATGCAGATTAAGATATCGAATGAAGAAGAAATGGCCTCAGTAGTTGAAAAATTAACAAATGAGCTTTTAAAGTCTGCATCAATGATTCCCGATATTAAGCCTATAGAAGATGCTTCTAAAAGCTATGCTAAGCAAAATATATTTAATGATGTGATTTTTAAAGAAGAGGTTTCAAGGCCTCAAATTAATAATTCTAGTTATCAAGATGATATTACTAAAGAAAATGATTATTTAAAAGAGGCTTCCTCAAAGCTTGATGAGCTTTTAAATAGTGCCAATACCTATAAAGATGAAATCAAGCCTGAAGAGAAAACTGAGGCTAAAGAAGAAACAAAAAAAGATGATAATATTATTCCTTATTTAGAGTATTGTGGTTCAGTTCATGGAACATATTTAATTTTTCAAAATGAAGAAGGAATGTATTTAATGGATCAGCATGCAGCGGCTGAAAGGATTAATTATGAGTATTATCTTGAGGTATTAAAAAATCCAACAAATGCCTCATCACTTATGCTAATCCCTCTTCATCTTGAATTTACAGCCTCAGAAATGATTTCAATTAAGGAAAATCTAATTACTTTTGAAGAACTTGGTTTTAAACTTGAGCAAGCAAGTCCAACGTCTTTCTTTGTAAGGGAATATCCAATGTGGCTTCATGTTGATGATTGTGAGGATTTCCTTCGTAATATTTTATATAATGCCTATCGTGATAAGCAATTTACAATTGAAAAATATCGTGATAGATTAGCAGCCGAGATTGCTTGTAAGGCCTCAATTAAAGCTAATCATGCGATAAAAAAGGAAGAAATAGATACTTTACTTGAAAATTTAAGAAAATGTAAGAATCCATATACCTGCCCACATGGTAGACCAACTATTATCAAGATTACAACTCTTGAATTAGAAAAAATGTTTAAGAGGGTGATGTAATGAAACGCGTAATAGCAATTGTAGGACCTACGGCGGTGGGGAAAACAAAAATATCAATTGAGCTTGCTAAAAGGTTAAATGCTGAAATTATTTCTGGTGATAGTGTAGCTGTATATAAAAAGCTTGATATTGGTAGTGCTAAGCCAACAGCAAAAGAAATGCAAGGTATTAAGCATTATTTAATTGATGAATTACAACCTTGTGAGCAATACGATGTAATGACCTTCCAACATAGAGCACGCCAAATTATTGATAATAGCAAAAAGCCTATGATAATTTGTGGTGGAACAGGCTTATATATAAAAAGTGTTCTTTATAATTACGAGTTTGAGGCTCCTAAACGTGATGATACTCTTGAAGAAAGATTTAAAGATTTTTCTAATGAAGAGCTTTTTAATTATTTATTAAAGATTGATCCTGAATTTGACACAGCAAGAATACATATGAACAACCGTAAACGCGTTTTACGGGCAATTGAAATTAAAGAATCATCAAATGAATCAATTGAGCATTTTAATAAAAAAAATGAACCTTATTATGAACCTTATATTGTATATCTTAATATATCAGATAGAGATTTATTATATAAAAGAATTAATGATAGAGTTGATGAAATGTTTGCTAATGGGCTTTTATATGAGGTATTTAGCCTGTATAAAGAGGGAATTACGCCTAATGCGATTGGTTATAAGGAGCTTATTCCCTTCTTTAATAAAGAAATAACACTTGAAACAGCAACTGATAATATTAAACAAAATTCAAGACATCTTGCTAAAAGACAAATGACTTGGTTTAGAACACAAATGGATACCCATTTTTATGAGGTAAATTTAGATAATATTAATGAAACAATTGATACTATTTATAAAGATCTAAAGGAGTTTTTATCGTGAAATATTATTTAATTGGTCTTCCTGGAAGTGGAAAGTCAACTATTGGTCGTGAGCTTGCACATGAGCTTAAATATAAGTTCATTGATACTGACAAGCTGATTGAAGGAAAATATGGAAATATTTCTAATATTTTTAAAGAGCATGGTGAAGCTTATTTTAGGGATGTTGAATCAGAAATTTTAAAGAGTTTAATGTGTCTTGATAATGTTGTTATTTCCTGTGGTGGAGGAATTGTTGAAAGAGAAATTAATAAAAGCTATATGAATGGGATTGTTGTATATCTTGATGCATCCTTAAAAGAAATAAATAATCGTTTAGCTAATGATACCTCAAGACCACTTATGGCAACTAATTCAGTGATGGATTTATACAAAAGACGTCATCAAAAATATGATAGCTTTAAAACCTTTAGAGTTAAAAATCAAATAATTTCTAAAGCAATTAAGGATATTAAAAAGGAGACTTCAAGGCTATGCAAAAAAAACAAATTTTAGTTATAAATGGTCCCAATCTAAATATGTTAGGAAGAAGAAATAAAGATCATTATGGGACTAAAACCTTAAATGATATTTATAATATGATGAAAGAGTATAATATGTTTGAGTATTCTTTCTTTCAATCAAATCATGAAGGTGCGATAATTGATCGTATTCAAGAACTTAATTATGATGCGATTATTATAAATGCGGGGGCGTATACTCATACATCAATTGCTATCCATGATGCACTTGAAATCTTTTCAGGACCTAAGGTTGAGGTCCATCTTTCAGATGTTGATAATAGAGAAGACTTTAGAAAAGTAAATTTTATTAGAAGTGTATGCTCATATACAATTACTAATATGAAGGAACAAGGGTATATTGAGGCTATCAAATATTTACAAAATTACTTTAATATGCTATAATTAAAATAATGATATTTTTTTAGGTAATTTGGAGGAAAATATGGTTAACGTAAATGACTTAAAAAATGGTACAGTCATTGAATATGATGGTAAGCTATGTCAAATCATTGAATTCATGCATGTACTTCAAAATAAAGTTGCGTATGTACGTGTTAAAATGAAGGATCTTCGTACAGGTGCTCGTATTGAAACCGCATTAAAGGGATCTGATCAAAAGTTTAAGCTTTGTTTAATTGACAGACGTAATATGCAATACATTTTTAATTCTGGTGATACATATACATTTATGGATAATGAAACATATGAACAAATTGAAATTCCTACCTCACATCTTGAGTGGGAAAAAAATTTCTTGCAGGAAGGAATGAATTGCGATGTAATGCTTTATGAAAATGAAGTTTTAACTATTGAACTACCAGATAAGGTAGAATGCATAGTTACTCAATGTGATCCTGCTGTAAGAGGTGATACTAAGACTAATGCTTTAAAGGATGCTTTCCTTGAAAGTGGCTTTTTAGTTAAGGTTCCTATGTTTATTGAACAGGATGAAAAAATTATTGTATCAACTAAAACTGGTGAATATGCCGGTCGTGCATAGTAGAAAAATTAAGGTCAAAAAATATAATATATAAGGAGATGAATTAACTATTTTAAGCTAAAATACTTTTCTGGTGTTGACAACCATAAGAAAAGCATTGCTTAAATAGCAAATATTTTGGACATACAATCGTCAGTACAATCACTTTCAGTTCCGTCGGTGAGTATTTTAACTATTAATGGCGGATTACTTGCGTTATTAATTATTTTAGTATTATTCTCAGCTTTTTTCTCAATGACAGAAACGGTTTTCGCATCTGTTTCAGAAGCGAAAATTAAAAATTATGTTGAGGAAAGAAAAACGGGTGCCAAAAAGGCTCTATTTTGTGTTGAGCATTTTGATCGTACCCTTACAACATTACTTGTGGGTAATAACATTGTAAATACGGCTCTATCTACATTCGCTCTTACCTTCTTTATGGGCTTTATTAGAACTGGTAATTTGGAGCTTATTTCAACGGCTATTATTACAATTGTTCTTTTAATTTTTGGTGAAATTACTCCTAAAACTATAGGAAAGAAATATAATGATAAGCTAGTATTATTTTTAGCGCCAATTATTTATGTAATAAGCTATATCCTACTTCCTATTTCTATTATCTTTATGGGAATTCAAAAGATTTTCACTGGTAAAAAGAATAACGATTCTCAGGTTAATGAATCTGAACTTGAAACTATTCTTGATACAATGGTTGAGGATGGCGAAATTGAAGATGATGAGCATGAATATATTAAAAATGTATTTGATTTAAATGATCGTACTGTTGAGGAAATAATGGTTCCTCGTGTAGATATGGTAGCGATTGAAGATACAACTTCAATTGATGAAGTTAAGAATATTTTTATCCGTGAGCAATATTCTCGTATTCCTGTTTATCATGAAGACAAGGATCATATTATTGGTATTATTTATGAGCGTGATTTCTTTGAAGCAATGGCTAAAAATATTGAACTTAAGAATGTTAAGCAGTTGATGCGTAATGTTTTATTTGTTAATAAAAAAATGACTGTAGATGCATTAATTAAAACATTACAGGAATCTAAAACTCATATGGCTATTGTATCAGGAGAATATAATGATACTTTAGGTCTTGTAACAATGGAAGATGCCCTTGAGGAAATCGTTGGTGAAATCTATGACGAGCATGATGAGGGGTCTGTTAAGCAAAAATTAATAACAAAAATAAATGATAACACATATATGGTTGATGGTGATATGTTTGTCAGCGATATGTTTGAAGAAATTGGTCTTGGTGAAGCTCCCGAAGGTGCATCGAAGCTTTCCACTTGGATGTTTGAATCACAAGAGGATTTACCTAAGATTGGCGATAAGATGACTTATATTTCTTGTTTTACAGATCAAAATGAAAACGGAGAGTATGAGGATTATGCTAAAAAGATTGTTCTTGAAATCGTTGAGGTTGATGATAGACGTATTGAAACTGTAAAGGTTACAGTTGATGATGCAACTGAAGAAGAGGTTGAACAATTTGAAGAAAGTAAAGAGGATGAATAAATCCTCTTTTTTAAGCTTAAAAAATAAAGTTTTTGGAATCTAATCTTAAAACTATTGGAAAACAGGAAGATTTATGTAAAGATTAAAATTTAAAGAGTAGAGTATAATGGCAGTAAAATCAAAGTAAAAAAACTTAAAATGTTTTCAAGATACAACGAAATTAATTCATTTTCTTTAAACTATACTATGCTTTATTGTTTGATAACAAACATTATAAATTTTATTATATTATTGTATATAAAATTTGAAAATTATATCATTTATCAATGAAAAAAATAAACTTAATATAAAAAAACAGATATTTATCTTAAAAAAATATTTAGTTTTGATATCATATGATGTTAGTATAGATATATAGACACATAAAGATAACTTGGTAAAATTTTAATTTATTATATAAGATGTAAATTTAGAGTTTTTTATAATATAACTTAATTTTATTGCATATTGTTACTGGTGATATTTTGAAAAAATGCTTATTTTTATTAAATTCATTAGTTTTATTATTAACATTACCAATGATTTCATATGCTAAAAATGAAAGTTCATATGTTGTCTATGATGTGAAAAATGAAGTAGTAATTGATGGTAAAAACTATAATGAGCCATCACTTATTGCGTCTACAACAAAAATACTTACAGCTATTATTACAATAGAAAATAGAGAACTATATGAGCTTGTAAAAATAAATGAGGAAGATACTAAAATAGAAGGATCTAAGGTTTATTTAACATTAAATGAGCATTTTACAGTTATAGAATTATTATATGGCTTAATGCTTAGAAGTGGTAATGACTGTGCTAATGCACTTGCAAGAAGCTATAAAGATGGTTACCAAGCATTCATTGAACTTATGAATGATAAATGTAAAGAACTAGGTTTAATAAACAGTGTTTTTGAAAATCCTTCAGGCTTAGATTCGAAAAATGAAAATTATTCGACTGCCTATGATATGGCTCGTCTTATGGCCTATGCGATGAAAAATGAATATTTTTATAATATAGCAAGTACGCATGAAATAAGAATTAAGTCACAAGAAGGAACTACCTTTTATTTAAAGAATAAAGATAAATCAATGTTGACAGATGAAAGATTTATAGCTGGTAAAACAGGTTATACTAAAGCTTCAAAAAGAGTTTTAGTTAACTTTGCATCTAAAGATGGCTTAGATGTTGTAATAGTAACGATAAATGATTCTAATGATTGGCAAAATCATAAGTGTTATTTAGATAATGCTTTATCTTTAAAGCTTAAGCTGGTTTTGAAGAAAGGAACATATTATATAGAAGAATCTGAATATAAGATGGAAATAGAAAAAGATATATATGTATATGCAAATAACATATCTTATGTAATTGACTTTAAAAGAAAAATATTATATTTATATGATGATACATTAAAAATAAAGTCAATTAAGATTGAATTATCAAAATAAATGAAATGATTCCTAGAAAAAAAGGTTTTATTATGCTAATATAATATCAAGGTGTGATAATAATGAAATATGCAAATATAAAAAAATATGATATTGCTAATGGACCAGGTGTAAGAGTTTCTCTTTTTGTTTCCGGATGCAAGCATCATTGCAAAGGATGCTTCAATGAAATTGCTTGGGATTTTAATTATGGTAAAGAATTTTCAAGTGATGTTCAAGATGAAATAATTGCTGCTTTAAAACCTGATTACATAGAAGGTCTTACTATTTTAGGTGGTGAACCCTTTGAGCCTGAAAATCAAAGAGGATTACTCTCTTTTTTAAAAAGAGTAAGAGAAGAACTTCCCAAAAAAACAATATGGGCTTTTTCAGGCTTTATTTTAGATAAAGAAATATTAGGTACTTCAAGGGCTAATTGTGAAGTTACGAATGAGCTTCTTAGTTTAATTGATGTTTTAGTTGATGGGCGTTTTGAGGAAGATAAGAAAGATATTGCATTAATATTTAAAGGCTCTTCTAATCAAAGAATAATTGATTTAAGAAAAACACTAAAGGAAGGACATATAGTACTTAGTCCTTTAAATGATAAAAAGGGCTATTAATATTTATTATAATTAGCATATGATAAGAAACTAGTTTCAATTAATAATTGACTAGTTTTTTTTATAATGCAAAAAAAAGCATTATTAATTAAAAAAAATAATTTACCTTAAAAAAGCTTATTTTTATGCAAAATAGGCTTTTTTTGAGAAAAAAGCAGCTTTAAAGCTTTAATTTATTGCTAATATATAAAAGAACATCTGCTTTTTGAGAAAACACCTTACCTAAGCCATTATTGACATAAAAACTAATAAATGTTACATTATATTTTAGGTGATATAATGAATAAATATGATGTATTAAAAGAATATTATGGCTATGATGATTTTAGAGGAATTCAAGAGGAATGTATTGATTCAATCTTAGAAGGTAATGATACAATTTGTGTTATGGCAACAGGAGGCGGTAAATCCGTGACATTTCAAATTCCTGGGCTGATGCTTGATGGTTTAACTCTTGTTATTTCTCCTTTAATATCGCTTATGAATGATCAGGTATTAAATTTAAAAAAAATTAAAGTATGTGCAGGTACTATAAACTCTAATACGGATGAATATGAAGAATCAAATGTTATTAAAGATATAAAAGCAGAAAAACTTAAGTTTTTGTATCTTTCACCGGAAAGACTTTTAAATCCAAAATATGAAAAATTATTATTAGAATGTAATATTTCGCAACTTGTTCTTGATGAATCACATTGTCTAAGCCAGTGGGGTCATGATTTTAGACCTAGCTATTTTAAAATTATTGATTTTATAAAAAAAATTGCAAAAAAGCCCATTATTTCATGCTTTACAGCCACAGCTGATGATTTAGTTATAAAGGATATTAAAGAGGCATTAAATATTAATCCTAAAATCTTTAAATCAAGCTTTGATAGGCCTATGCTTTATTATGAAACAATAAGATGTAAGGATAAAAAAATGTTTATATTTGATTTTATTGCTAAACATAATGATGTTGCAGGAATTATTTATACTTTAACAAGAAAAAACACTGAGCATTTATATCAGTTTATTAAGGAAAAGGGATTTAAAGTATCGATGTATCATGGTGGTCTTGAAGACGATGTAAAAAGAAAAAATCAAAATGAGTTTTTAGAGGGTAAAACAATGATAATGGTAGCTACAAACTCATTTGGTTTAGGAATTGACCATAAAACAATTCGTTATGTAATCAATTATGATCTCCCTGAATCAGTCGAGGATTTAGCGCAACAACAAGGAAGGTGCTCTCGTGATGGTAAAAGAGGTGTATGTATTTTGCTTTATAATGAAAGTGATTTATATATTAATGAATATTTTATTAATCAACTTGAAGATAATACAGAACTATCAAGTGATGAAATAAAAAAATTAAAGAAAAGAAAAAGAGAGAAATTAAATGATGTTATTACTTATGCAACAACTAATAAATGTTTACATCAATATTTAGTTAATTACTTTGGTCAGATTCATTCATCATCTTGTTCTAATTGCTCAAATTGTCTTGATTCATATGAATATATTAATGCTATAAAAGATGCTAGGCTTGTAATTGAATTTATAAGGCATTATGATGCACGGTTTGGAATTGATACGATAGCTAAAGCTTTATCTGGAATTAAAACTGAAAAAATAAAAAAACATAATTTAGAGTATTCTAGGTATTATAATAAAATTAAAAATATTGATTATGTAAAGGAAATAATTGTAAGTTTATTAAATGATAATTATTTAATAAGAACGAAAGGTGAATATCCTATGCTTACCTTAAGTAATATTTCTTGTGATTTATTTAAGGAAGAGGAATATTTTATAAGAGTGTTTAAAGAGAATAATATTGTAAATAGGCTTTTAAGACCAACAACCTTATTTGAAAAGCTATTAGATTACAGAGATAAAAAGGCTTTAAGAATTGGTTGTCCTAAGTTTAAGGTACTTCGTGAAGCTACCTTAGAAGAAATCGCAAAGATAAAGCCTCAAAATTTAAATGAACTTAAAAAAATAAAAGGAATGGGAGAAAAAAGTATTGCTCATTATGGTGATGAAATTATTGCTATTGTAAAAGAGAGCAATAAGATTTAAAATATAACTGAATATGTTTATCAAATTGGAGGCTATATGGAATTAATTATAAGACTATATAAAGAAAATACGGAAATTTTATGTGAACAGTTTGATGGAAGGGCTTTTTTTAATGCTATTCCGATTTATTTAGCAAATAAATTAGGAATTGAAAAATATCCTGATGAATGTTTTGAAGCAAGTTTTGAAGCATTTGAAAAAAGATTAAATCTTAAAGCATCTAAAAGTGCAATAGAAAGACTAGTTAAAAGCTCTTTGTTAGATGAAGTTGATAAATATTTACTTATGCTTGCAAATAATGAGAGTGATTTATATATAGAGAATGTACCTCAAAAATTTATAGATGCGGTTAAATATAAAGACTATGGTAATTGTGAGGATATTAGAAGTTTTTTAGAAGATAATGAAGACGTATTAGATACTATTACTAAAATAAGTATCGAAAGAAGGTAAAAATGATTAAAATTAATAAGGATATTTCTTTTTTAAGCCAAAAGGCTGAAACTGCAAATGCATCAGACTTAGAAATAGCACTAAAACTTAAAGAAGCTTTAATTGAAAATAAAGCTGGGTGTGTTGGAATGGCAGCGAATATGATTGGCTATAATAAAGCGATTATTGTATTTGAAGATAAGGATGATTATGTTTTAATGCTTAATCCTAAGATAATAGAGCACTCAAAGGAGTATTATAAAGTAAAAGAAGGATGCTTAAGTCTAGAAGGAGTAAGGGATACTATAAGATATAAAAAAATTAAAGTATCATATGAAAATTTAGAAATGAAAATGAAAATAAAAACTTATACTGGCTTTACAGCACAAATAATTCAACACGAAATAGACCATTTAAATGGAATAATAATTTAAGTAAATGATTATTTTGTGAAATTTATTGCAAAAAATATAAAAAAGAAGTATAATTATATCAGTAATAAAAAACAAAGAAAAAGAAATTTGATATTTAAAGCTATATCTTTAGATTGGTTCACTTCCTTAGTTTTTAGTTATGAATTTGATAAAGGAGGAACCTAAAATGACAGGTAAGGTTAAATGGTTTAATTCTGAAAAGGGCTATGGATTCATTTCTGTTGAAGGACATGATGATGTATTCGTTCATTTTTCAGCAATTAATATGCCAGGACATAAGGATCTTGTAGAAGGTCAATCTGTTACTTTTGATCTTGTTGATGGTAAGCGTGGTCAACAAGCAGCTAATGTAACAATCGTTGAATAAGAAAAGCTACGTTGTAAACATTGTTTATGACGTAGTTTTCTTTTTTACAAGCTTTATTTATTGTGCTATAATTTAAAAGGTGAAGATTATGCTAAAGTATGAAATAAAAGAAAAATTAAGAACGTCTGATTATGATATGTATGATAGAGTTAAAATCCATTCATTGTTTGATATTTTTCAAGATGTGGCAGGAGATCATGCAGCAATGCTTAATATTGGCTATGAAAATTTAAAAAAGAAAAATTTAATTTGGGTTCTTAGAAGTCAATATATGAGAATAAAAGGTAATATTCCATATAATGAGGAAATAACCTTAAGAACTTGGCCTAAAGTAAGAGGTAGGGCTGATTTTATCAGATATTATGAAATAGAAACTACTTGTGGGGATATCGTGTGTGAAGGGATTTCAAAATGGGTTGTCATAAATTATGAAACAAGGAAAATTGATAGAGCATCAGATATTAATTATAATGGTGAGCTTTATTCTAAAACCTTATTCGATGATTATGATAGAATAAGAACTAATGTTCCTCATACAAAGGAATTTATTGAATCATATAGAGTAAGGAATGATGACCTTGACCATAATGGACATATGAATAATGCAATTTATCCTAAGATTATTTATAATATGGTTAAATTATCTAAGAATTTTAGAATTAGAGGTATGCAAATCGATTATTTACATGAAGCTTTGCTTGATGATAAAATCGATGTTTACTATTTTAATGAAAATGAAAATAAATATTTTGTTGGCTATGTTAACTTAGAAGAAGTTTTCATAGCTAGAGTGGAGGAATAATATGGAAGATTTATTAAACTTTTTAGCAGCAGCTAAAACACAATATCATGCAGTAAGAAAGCTAAAAGAAATGCTTGATAAAGAAGGATTTAAAGAACTAAATGAGGAAGAAACATATGAACTTAATCCTTTAGAAAAATATTATATTATTAGAAATAGTTCATCAATCATGGCTTTTAAAACGCCTAAGAATATTAATGATACTTATCTTAAGATTGTAGCATCACATACCGATTCACCAACTCTTAAGGTTAAGCCTAATAATAAGCTTATTTTAGATCAGTATTCTTCTTTAAATGTAGAGGTATATGGAGGTCCAATTTATTCATCATTTTTTGACCGTCCATTATCACTTGCAGGACGTGCATACATTAAGAAAAATGATAAGATTCTAGAAACACTAGTAGATTTCGATTCGGATTTACTTGTGATTCCTAACGAATGTATTCATTTCAATCGTGAGGTTAATAGTGGAAAAAATTATAATGCCCAAATTGATTTAATCCCTCTTTTAGGTAATAAGGATGCTGATTTAAATAAAATGTTAGCAGCTAATTTAAAGGTTAGAGAGGATGATATTTTATCATTTGACCTTCAGGTTTATAATCGCTATCGGGGAAGTATTATTGGCGCAAATAAGGAATATTTTATGGCACCACAAATTGATAACCTTGAAAGTGCGTACCTCACACTTAAAGGATTTTTAGATGGCAACGATGATGAGGCATTAAATATATATGTATCATTTGATAATGAAGAGGTTGGTTCAAGAACCAAGCAAGGTGCAGGATCAGGATTTATGTCAACAAACTTGGTTCGTATCTTTAAGGCCTTAGGTGCTTTAGATGATGCCCTTGATAAGAGTATTGCAAGAGGGTTATTAGTATCATGTGATAATGCTCATGCTGTACATCCTAATGATTTGGGTAAGACTGATAAATTAAATAAGGTATATATGAATGAAGGCATTGTTATTAAATATAATGCAAATCAAGCTTATACTACTGATGCAATGTCTAGTGCGGTTTTAAAAAGAATTTTTGAACTTAATAATATTAAATATCAAGAATTTACAAATCGTTCTGATGTAAGAGGAGGATCAACATTAGGAGCTATTTCGACACAAATGGTGTCAATACCATCTGTTGATATTGGGCTTGCTCAGCTTGCAATGCATTCAGCCTGTGAAACAGCTGGAGTATATGATGCTAAAATTCTTGAAAGTGGTATGAAAGCATTTTATGATACTAAGATTAAAAAAGAGAAAAATTGTTATAATATAAAGTAGGTCATTATGGGAAAGTATTTTGATTATAAAGTTGCAATGAGCTATTTAGGAGGCTTAGATAGCTTATTTAGGAAGGTTGCAGGTTCTTTTTTAGAAGAATATACAGATTTTGATTTAAAGGTTAAAAAAGCTTTAGTTGAAGAAGAGGCTTCAGCTAAAGATTATATGAATAGTAAGCTTTATGCCTTACTTCATACTTTAAAAGGTATCACGCTTAATTTAGGCTTTAAGCAATTATATGATGAGCTTTTACCAATATTAGCATCACTTAAAAGTGGTAATTATGAAAAAGAAAAAATAGCGTCAGTATTAAATACCTTTGACGCTAGCTTTAAAGAACTTAAAGAATTTATTTTTTAAGTTCTAATTTATTAATTAATTCAATATCAGGATCAATGAAGATTGTTTTTTCTCCTTTTATCGATACGAAACAGTTTTTATGTCCTGGTATTTTTTTTATGTTTTTGGCTCTTGTATAATTTACAGGAACTGATGATGAATTCCTGGCTTCTGAAAAATAAGCAGCAAGATTTGCACAAGTTCTAATTTCCTCTTCAGTCGCTTCATCACTAGATTGTAATAAAACATGACTTCCTGGCATATCTTTAACATGAAACCATAGTTCAGAAGGACGCGCCATTTTATTGGTTACAAGATCATTTTGAATATTATTTTTACCAACTAAAACTGTGTGACCAGATGGAAGAAGATAGGTCGTTATTTTAGTCTTTTGTAATTTCTCGGGTTTGCTTTTTAATATCATATAGTGATTATCAATTAGCTCTTGTTGAATTTCTAGGGCATCCTTAAGATCACATACTTTTATTTGTGATTTAAGGATATTGAAATAAGCAAGCTCCTCTTCGATAATCGATAGTTGCTCATTAATATGAGAAATAGCATTTTTTGATTTTTGATATTTTTTAAAATATAGCTTTGAATTACCCATAATATCATATCTTTCATCAAGAGGAATGGTAACATTCTCATTGGTGTAATAATTTAAAACAGTAATATTTTTTTTGTGACCAGAAAGATAATTATTAGCAATTAAAAGCTCACCATAAAGACGATATTTATCTGCTTCATCCGCTTTTTGAAGTTCATCTTCAAGCTTATGCTTTTTATTTAAATTTCTTGTAAGCTGTTTATCAATGAATGATTCAATATTCCCTGTTTTGGCTTTAATTCGTTCTTTTAAAGCTTCTTCTTTAAAATACGCATCTAAAAGATTAGAAAAAGAAGGAAAGAAGGTGCCACCATCAACCTTATAATAGGTAATATCATTTTTCTTGCCATCAAAATAAAGACATGGAGTATTATCGTGAATAAGCTCATAAAGCTTTTGTGAAGGATTTTCACTATCAAAAGCTAAAATAGCAGTTTTAAGGGATAAGCCGAGTATTTTAGATGAAAGCTCTTTAGGTGAATTATTAGTTCTTACAAGCGTTTCTAAATCTTCAAGGCTTAAGTTCATAGGATTGATTTTTCCCAATGTATCAGGATAATTATAGTTTCCATTAGGAAGAATTACTCTTAACTCGCCAATTCCTAAATGATGGAAGGCTTCAAGTATTTTAGAGTCTTCAACTACAATTAAGTTGGAATATCGTCCTAATATTTCAATGATAAGTGTTTTCTTTTCAAAATCTCCCATATCATTATATTTTGAGCAAGTTATAGCCATAACACGATCTGTTTCATGGGTTGTAATTTCCATTATTTGACTACCTTCAAAGTACTTTCTTAATAACATTGTAAAGCTTTTGGGTTCTTTGGGAAAATCATAGGATTCGTTTGTAATGTGAATACGGGGATAATTAGCTGAAAGGGAAATAAGAAGTTTATAGTTTTCTTTATTTCGTCTAATTGTAAATAAAAATTCATTTTGAGATGCTTCCTGTATTTTGTTAATTTTGCCTGTTTCAAGAGCCTTAAGCTCAAGACCTAACTTATAAAATAAAATGCCATCAAAAGCCATTAAAATCACGTCCTTAGTTATACTTAGCTTAATTATAGCATAGTTTTTAAAAAAACTTGCATGTTTCTTGATTTGTAGTATAATGTTATCGGCTTATGGAACCCGTATGGGTCTAGAAAGTGAGGAAAATTATATATGAAAATTAAATTCGGAAAGGTAAAGTCTAATCAAATTTTAAGATTAGTTTTGCTTGCAAGCTTTATTGCAATTTCAATTGTATTACAGGTGTTCGCTACCTACATTAGAATTGGAGAGTATTCACCTGCACTAGCTTTAGTGCCAATTGCAATTTCAGCTATTTTACTTGGACCAGTTGCAGGATGTATAACAGGAGGATTTTGGGGATTATATATTTTAATTTTTGATACGACTTGTGCTACATTTTTCCAATACAGCTGGATTGGTACTGTTATTGTTGTATTAGGCAAAGGTATGCTTGCTGGTTTAGCATCTGGATGGATGAATAAATGGTTAAAAAGATATAATATTTATTTAGGAATGTGTATCGCAGCAATTATAGCACCTCTTGCTAATTCACTAACATTTAGAATTGGTGAAATTGTGTTCTTTTTACCTCTTCTTGGTGGATGGTCAAAAGCATTAACTATTTTAATAAGTTTGTTTAGTATTTCATTTTTAATTGAAATTGGTATTTCAATTGTGTTATCACCAGTAGTATGTCGTATTTGTATTTTAGGTGATTCTCAATTAAATCTTGGTGTATTCACAGAAACTGAAAGGGAACGTGCTAGAAAGAAAAAAGAAGAAAAGCTTGAATCTTCTAGTCTTTATCAATTTGAGGAGAATAACAAAGATCGTAAAAATAACACTGAAAATAATGCTTAATTTAGAAGAATATAAAAAAAGTATAATTAAAAGATATGATTATGAGCCCTATTTAAAGTACTTTAGTTATAAGGACTTTAAAGGACTTAAATATGATGAATGTAATATTAAGGTTAATATTGATGTGATAAATGGTGGTTTTTATTATTATAATAAGGAAACTACAAATAATTTAATTGTTTTTGTTCATGGAATTGGACCTGGACATTTGTGCTATATGAAAGAAATTGAAATTTTAGCTTCAAAAGGCTTTAAAGTTTTTGCCTATGATATGATTGGTACTGGAAAAAGTACAGGAGTTCAAATTAAAGGTTTAAGTGGTGCAGTTGAGTCGTTAGATTATGTCTTAGACTATTTACATGCTAAATATAAAAATATAACACTGGTTGGGCATAGTTTAGGAGCATTTGCAAGTCTAAATATTGTAAAATATAAGCCCTACATTAAAAATGTAGTTGCAATATCTGGATTTTTGGCAATTGATTTACTGGAAGCTATGACCTTAGAACCGGAAAAAATTATAGCATACGAAAAAGAACTGAATGGTTATTACTATCAAAATATAGATGAGGTACTTAATTCTTTAGAATGTTATAAAGGAAATATTATGGTAATTCATTCGAAAGATGACCAGACGGTTAATCCTAAAACAGGAATTGATTTTTTGAAAAAACATTTAGTAAAAAAAATAAAATATTTAATGGTAGATGGTAAAGGACATAACCCTAACTATATAAAAGAAGCGGTTTCTTATATGAATAAAATTTTCAGTGATTTTAATAAGAAATTAAAAGAAATGAATATGTCACTTGATGATAAAATTAAATATTTTAAAAATGTTGATTTTGATAAGATGACAAAACAAGATGTGGATGTTTGGAATGAAATTTTTAAATTTATAAAGCATTAAAGGAGGAATAAAAATGGTTTTACTTGTAGATGTTGGTAATTCAAATATAGTGTTTGGACTTTCTGATGGCAATACAATTTTGAAAAATTGGCGCCTTAAAACATTTCTTGATAAAAGTTCAGATGAGCTTTATATCTTAATAAAGACATTAATTAATGATTCTTTTGATGATGTAATGATTTCAAGTGTTGTACCAGTTGTAACCTCAGCCCTAAATAAGATGTTTACTAAATATTATCAACTTACACCTATGATTTTGGGGCCTGGTGTAAAAACAGGTGTTATGCTTCAAGCTGATGATCCTAAAAGCGTTGGTGCTGATATGATTTGTGATGTCGCAGGTGCTTATCGTTATTTTGAAAAATCAATTATTGTGGATATGGGAACGGCTACAAAATATATTTATCAAAATAAAAATACATTTATGGGTGTTGCAATAGCTCCTGGTGTATCTATTTCAATGAAGGCCTTAGTAAATAATGCGGCATTACTTCCTTCAATAGAACTTCAAACACCTAATCATGTTTTAGGCCATAATACTATTTCTTGTATGCAATCAGGAATTATATATGGAGCTGCATCTCAGGTTGATGGAATGATTACAAGAATTAAAGAAGAAATCAAGGATGATGATATTAAAATTATCGCGACCGGAGGGCTTTCCAAAATTATTGTTC
Organism: Clostridium sp. CAG:307_30_263; assembly: GCA_001916215.1. Lineage (GTDB taxonomy): Bacteria > Bacillota_I > Bacilli_A > Acholeplasmatales > Anaeroplasmataceae > CAG-307. Next base: position 36,514 of record MNRZ01000002.1, on the reverse strand, counting down.
CTTTATGTAAGCATGAAATTGTTTATAACGAGGTACTTGTTCTTGATGGTCTTCTTTCAATTTATAATAAGAATAAAAATTAATAAAGCGTTTTTATCGCTGAAAAGATAAATATTCCTTTACTATTTGAATGAAAAATTATATAATAAAATAATAAAAAGTAAGTTTATTACTTTGCTTTTATTAGTAAAATATGATAGAATTTATTAGGATTAGTATGAGGTTTAAACTATGAAGCTAAATGATAAAGGATTACTTATCGTCTTATCTGGACCTTCTGGCGTTGGAAAGGGTACAGTTAGAAAGGCATTATTTGAAATGCCTGAACAAAATTTTGTTTATTCTGTATCAATGACAACGAGAAAGAAAAGACCTGGTGAGGTTGAAGGAAAGGATTACTACTTTGTTTCAAGAGAAGAATTTGAAGAAAAAATTAAGGAAGGAAAGTTCCTTGAACATGCCGAATTTGTTGGCAACTATTATGGTACTCCCCTTGATAAGGTTAATGAGCAATTAAATCTTGGAAAAGAGGTAATTCTTGAAATTGAAGTTGAGGGTGCCGCACAGGTACGTGAAAAATGCAAGGATGCCGTATTTATTTTCCTCGCACCGCCATCAAAAGCTGCACTTTATAAGCGTTTAAAAAGACGTGGAACAGAGTCGGAAGAGGTTATTAAGGAAAGAATTGATAAGGCAAATCGTGAATTTAAGCTTGCGTTTAAATATGATTATATTGTAATTAATGATGAGGTTCGAAATGCAGCTGATCGTATTATGGCAATAATTCGTGCTGAGCATGCTAAAACAGAACGTTCAATTCATAAGTATCTTGAATTGATTGAAAATGAAACTGATTGTAATAATTGAAAGGATGATTTATTATGGCAAAAAGAGTAAATACTGAAGGTATGCGTTATCCATCTGTAGATAAGCTTCTTGATAAGGTTGATTCAAAGTATAAATTAGCTTATATTGCAGCTAAGCGTGCAAAGATTATCGAAGAAGAGGATTATTGTGCAGCAGAGGATTCAATTTGTGCAAAGCCTGTTGGTCAAGCACTTGAGGAAATTCTTGAGGACAAGGTTCATTGTGATTTTAAAGAATAAGCGTTTATGCGCTTATTTTTTTTAGGTGGTGAAATTATGAATGATACACTTAAAGAACATCTAAAGCTTTTACCGGATAAACCTGGTTGTTATCTAATGAAGGATAAAAATGGTAAAATTATATATGTTGGTAAGGCAAAAATCTTAAAAAATCGTGTTAGATCCTATTTTAGAGGTGCTCATAATTTAAAAACAACAAAGCTAGTATCAGAAATTGCAGATTTTGATTATATTATTACAAAATCCGAGATGGAGTCATTGGTTTTGGAAATAAATTTAATTAAGCAGCATGATCCTAAATATAATATAATGCTAACTGATGATAAAACATATCCATATATTTTACTTACAAGTGAAAAGTATCCACGATTAATGGTTATAAGGACAAAGCATAAAACTAAAAAAGCAGGCCATTTTTTTGGACCTTATCCTAATGTTTATGCAGCTAGGAAGACTTGTGATTTATTAAATAAAATCTATCCTTTTAGAAAATGTCAAAATATGCCTAAAAAGGAGTGCTTATATTATCACATTCATCAATGTTTAGGGCCATGTATTAATAGTGAAGTTGATTATGAAGAATCATCAAAAAAAGTAATTTCTTTTTTAAATGGTGATACTTCATATGTAGTAAAAAATTTAGAAGAGGAAATGAATGTGGCTTCCTCAGCTTTAGATTTTGAAAAAGCTGCAGCATATCGTGATTTAATTAACGATATTTTAACAACGACTAATAAACAAATAATATCAACAAATGATTTGAAAAGTAAGGATGTTTTTGGCTTTTATGTTTCAGATGATGAAATATCAGTTCATGTTCTTTACATAAGAAATGGTTCAATTGTGGAAAACTATCATACAAATTTTACGTATATTATGGATGATGAAACTGCAATTACTGATTTTATCGCTAATTTTTATACTGATGATCGCTTTAAGCCCTCAGAAATTATTACAACATTTTCTGTTGATGTTGAACTATTAAAAGAAAACATAGGTAAGAATATTACTATTCCCCAAAAGGGAATTAAGCTTGATTTAGCAAATATGGCTAATAATAATGCCGAGAAGGATTTTAAGGATATGAAAAACATCTATAAATCTAAAGTGCTAAAGAAACTTGATACAGTTGAAGAATTAGGAAGAATTTTAAACATTCCAGCACCATATCATATTGAAGCTTTTGATAATTCTAACCTTTTTGGTGAATATCCTGTTTCAGCGATGGTTGTATTTAAAAATGGTAGACCAAGCCATAAGGATTATCGTAAATATCATATCAAAACAGTTAAAGGCGCCAATGATTACGAGTCAATGAAGGAAGTTATTTATCGTAGATATTTAAGATTATCGCTTGAAAATGCACCTATGCCTGATTTAATCGTTATGGATGGTGGTAAAATTCAAGTTAATGCAGCTCTTGAAATTATAAAATTGCTTAATTTAACTATTCCAGTAATGGGTATTGAAAAAGATGATCATCACAAGGCACGTGCAATGGTATTTAATGATGAGGAAATTCCATTAGATAAAAACAGTGATTTATATTTACTTTTAATTAATATATCCCAAACAGTTCATGATTTTGCAATCAGTTTTTTTAGAAGTCAAAAGGCTAAGGGTTTCTTTTCTTCAATGCTTGACGGAATTCCAGGAATTGGTCCTAAGAAAAAGGAAGCTATCCTAAAAAAGTTTTTAAATGCTGAGGGAATGAAAAACGGAACTGTTTTAGAATATAAGGAAATTGGTATTAATGAAAATTTAAGAGAAGCGGTAATTAAACACTTAAACAAAATTAATGATAGTAACAAAAAATAATAAATAACATATAATATATTGAGCGGGAGGTAAAAATGAATTCAATTTTAACCGAACGGGAATACGAGATTTTTACACTATTAGTACAGTCATATACAACTGATGATATTGCTAAAAAGCTTAATATCTCTACTAAAACAACCCGTAATCATATATCTAATGTTATTGGAAAGCTTGGTGTCACATCACGTACACAAGCAATTATAATGTTACTTAAAAATGGCTTAATCAAAATCGATTAATCCTTTTTTGAATAGTAATATTAGAAAGGTTAAAATATATGAAAAAATTAATTTTTATTGGTGGAACGATGGGAGTAGGAAAATCTACTCTTGCTCAATCCTTAATGACAAAACTTCCCAGCGCCGTATATCTTGATGGTGATTGGTGTTGGTACACTAAGCCTTGGATTTTAAATGAGGAAACAAGAAAAATTGTGATTTTAAATGTAGAAGATATGTTAAGAAGATTTATAGAATCTAAATCATATGAAACAATTATTTTCACCTGGATCTTATATGATAATGCCATTATAAAGGAAATTACAGATGCACTTCCTATGGAAAAAGTAAAATTTTATAATATATCACTTATAGCAGATGAAAAGACAATTGTTGAAAGACTAGAGCGTGATATTGAAGCAGGCTTGCGTCCTTTAATTGTTATTCCTAGAAGTAAAGAACGATTAAAACATTTTAAGAATGTCAGCTCTATTCATGTAGATACTAAAGAAAAAACGAAGGAAGAAGTACTTAATGAGGTATTAAACCTTGTTAAATAAAATATATGACAATTAATTGCATTTTTTTCTAATAAAAGAAAGTATAATTTTTTTAAAGGATGGATAGATATGAATTTTACACTAGATGAAATAAAAGAATATGAAGAAGACGATGAATTAACTAAAACAAAGCTTTTTGGCAGTCCTATTTTTCCTAAGCGATTTATCAAAAAAAGGCATTTAGAAAATTATTATTTTTTAATGCAAATTAATTTGGAAGAAATTGAAAATAAATTAACTCTTCCAAATGAGGGAATTATCTATATTTTTATGGATCCTTATAATAATAATGCTCTAAAAATACTATATACTCAAGAGGTTATTGCCGAGTGCGTAGATTACATTGATGAACCTTATAGTGATTTAGGTCTATTTAATGCGATTTATATTAAAACAGGAAATGATCATGCCCTTATTAAGCAGGAAGATGATGAAGTAATTTTGCTTAAACTTAATTTAGATAAAATGCCAGATGGTTATCTAAAATTCTTAGACAAATATCATAGTCTTACAATTAAAATTCCTTATGAAGATTTATCAATATGTCAATTTGATTTTGCTAATTTAATTCTTGAATAAGCAAACCATTAGACAAATGATATGTTTTATTGTATTCTAAATGTAGAGGTGATTAATAATGTATTTTTATAAAGTTGATTCAAATATTTTGTTTTCTAAAAATAAGCTAAATGGAATGATGGAGATTGTTCCTAATACAGTTGAGGCTTCAAAAGAAAAGCATATTCCTGTTGTTAATATTAATGAAAACACAGTTGAGGTTACAATTGGAAGTGTTATTCATCCTATGGAGGGAAAGCATTATATTGAGTTTATTGTTCTTGAAACAAACAAAGGAGTTTATCAGCAATTTTTAATGCCAAATGATGAACCAAAGGCTCATTTTGAAATCCAAAATGAAAATGTTATTGGTGTATATGAATACTGTAATATTCATGGATTATGGGCAAAAAAGTTTTAACATATTGATAACAATAGATTTTTTAACATTAAAAAATGTCTTATCTAAGCCAATTCTCTTTTGAGGAGAAATGGCTTTTTTAATTTCTAATAATAATCTATTTAAGTTCTCTTCTAAATAAAAGAAAATATGCTATAATTATTATCGACTTCGGTGGTGAGATTATGAAAGAAAAGCTTGTATATTATAGCGATGAATTAAATGATGAATTTGCCGGTGATAATATTAAAGCAAAGACGATAGATGAAAATTATAAATATTTGCATAAATCACCATTCAAGTTGCTAACTCATTTATTTTGGTATCGTATGGTTGCCTATCCTTTGGCAATAATATATATGAAACTTAAATATCATCATAAGGTTGTTAATAGACGTGCTTTGAAGCAATGTAAAAAAACTGGTTATTTTATTTACGGTAATCATACTCACAACATTGGAGACGCTTTAATTCCTACTTTAGTTAATAAATGGAAGGATACGTATGTTATTGTTCATGCGAATAATGTTTCAATGCCTATTTTAGGTAAAATAACTCCATCTATTGGTGCGATTCCTCTTCCAGATAATTTAGAAGCAACTAAAAATTTTACTAAGTGTATTGAATATAGAATTAAGAAAAAATGTGCTATTATGATTTATCCTGAGGCTCATATTTGGCCTTATTATACAAAAATTAGACCTTTTAAGGATGCATCATTTAGATATCCACAAATTCTAAATAAGCCTGTTTTCACATTAACAAATACTTATCAAAAAAGGCATCATGGTAAAACACCAACTATTGTTACATATATAGATGGTCCATTTTATCCTGAAGGTGATAATGCTAAGGAAATTAGAAAGAAACTTCGAGATTTATGTTATAACCAGATGGTTAAAAGAAGTGAACTTAATACCGCCTTTTTAGTAAAATATATCAAAAAGGAAGATGACAATGATTAATATATTATTTTGTGGTAATGATAAGGTTTTTGATGGAATGATTACAACCACGCTTTCCATTTTAAAAAGAACCAAAACTTTAGAGCCATTTACATTTTATATCTTTACGATGAATGTTGCTCATTTAAATCCTAAATATGAAGAGCTTCACGATGATGAGGCTGCGTTTTTGAATCAAATTGTTAAAGAATATAATCCTTCAAACAAAGTTGTTAAAATTGATGTTAAGGATATTTATATGAATGAATTTTCAGGATGTCCAAATGAAGGATGCTATTGCTCACCATATACTTTACTTAGATTATTTGCAGATATCATTCAAGAAATACCTGATAAAATTCTTTACTTGGATGTTGATGTTATGTTTAATCGAGATATTAAGCTTTTATATGATATTGATATTGAAAAATATGAATATGCCGCTGCGAGAGATCATTATGGTAAATATTTAATTAATCCTAATTATATTAATGCAGGGGTATTATTGCTTAATATGAAAAAAATTAGACAAACTGGACTACTTTTGAAGGCACGTAATTTGATTAAACTTCGTCATTTGCCGTTTGCTGATCAAAGTGCCATTTTAAGAAGTACAACTAAAAGAAAAATGCTGCCACAAAAATTCAATGATCAAAAGTTTTTGCATTCCCATACGGTTATAAGGCATTTTTCAAAGCGTTTGTTTTGGCTGCCATATCCCCATACTGCTAATATTAAACAGTGGAATGTTAGTAAGGTTCATAAAATATTTAAGTATTATGTATTTGACGATATTTTATATGAGTATATTTATTTGAAAAAGAAATTTATAAGCGAAAAAAGTAAGGAGAACATATAATGAAAAAGATAATTCCAATCTTTTATGCATGTGATGATAATTTTGTAAAGTATACAATAATCAGTGCTAAGTCTTTAATTGAAAATGCATCAAAAGATTATTTTTATAAAATTATGGTTTTAAATACCAATGTAAGTGAAGAAATGAAAAATAAAGCGTATACATTAAATTGTGATAATGCTTCAGTTGAATTTGTTAATGTTACAAGCTATCTTGATTCAATCAAGGAAAAACTACCAATTAGAGATTATTATTCAAAAACAACTTATTTTAGGTTATTTATTGCCGAAATGTATCCTGAACTTGATAAGGCTATTTATATTGATAGTGATACGATTGTTCTTGGTGATATTTCTAAATTCTATAATACTGATTTAGGTGATAATTATGTTGGCGCATGTAATGAACAAGCAATGCTTCAGGTAAATACCTACGGTGATTATGTTGAACAGGTTGTTGGTATTAAAAGGGATAAATACTTTAATGCTGGTCACTTATTGATTAATTGTAAACAGTTTAGACAAGTGCATATTCTTGATTCATTCATTAAGCTTCTTGGAGTTTATAATTTTGTAGTTGTTCAAGATGAGGATTACTTAAATCTTTTATGTAAGGATCATGTTAAATGGATTCATAATTCTTGGAATATAGAAGTATTTGGTGATGTTAAATGGCGCGACGATGAAATCAATGTTTTACATTTTATTATGTGGAGTAAACCTTGGCATTTTAAAGATGCAAGATATAAAGAATATTTTTGGAAATATGCAAAGAAGACATGTGTTTATGAAGAAACATTAGATGTACTTAACAACTTTACTGATGATGATCGTCAAAAGGCATTTGATGGAGCAGCTAATCTTGAGCGTTTAGCTAAGGCAGAAATTGCAAGACCGGATAATTATCTTAAGTTGATAGAGTCAAAAAAAATAGTAGCCGCCTAGAGGTAGTAAATAAAATTAAACAGTTTGAAGAAGAAGGCCGTTTTTACGAGGATGTTGAAAATGACCCACCTGGTGAAACTATAAAAGCAGGTGAGGTTGATTATTTAAGAAAAAGACTTAGTAGTAGAGTATATGCATATACTGCTTATAAAATTGCAAGAAGATTCTTAAATAAGATGATTAAAGATAAAAAGATTATTGTTAAGGATATTATTGGTACGGAAAATCTTAGTGGACTTAAAACTGGTGCCATAATGACCTGTAATCATTTTAACGCCTATGATTCATTTGCTATTCAAATGGCTTATGAAGCAAGTATTTCAAACTGGAAGAAAAAAAGATTTTATCGTGTAATTAAGGAAGCTAACTATACAAGCTTTCCAGGCTTTTATGGTTTCCTTATGAGACATTGCTATACATTACCTTTAAGCAGTAGTCCTAAGGCTATGGGTGAAATGATGAAAAGTGTTGATACCTTACTTAAAGAAGGACACTTAGTGTTAGTTTATCCTGAACAAAGTATGTGGTGGAATTACCGTAAACCTAAGCCTCTTAAAAAAGGTGCTTATCGCTTTGCGGTTAAAAGTAATGTACCAATTGTACCATGCTTTATTACGATGCAAGATAGTAATATTGTAGATGACGATGGTTTTAAGGTACAGGAATATACTATACATATTGAAAAACCTATTTATCCTAAAGAAGGGGTGTCTCAAGGTGATAATATGGATTATCTTCTTGAGGAAAACTATCGTATTTGGAAAAATATTTATGAGGCAACGTACCAAACTAAGCTTGAGTATACAACTAAAGAAGAAGTACGTGCTCAAATGTAATCCTAGATTTCTAGGATTATTTTTTTAAAATTAATATTATGTATTGTTAATAAAAAAACTGTACCAAAGTACAGTTATTAATTATTTAGTATTTGTAGTTTGACCACTTATAAAGAATGAATCATAATTAAATTCAACAATATATGACTTTGATTCTTTTCCAAGTGTATATTGTAATTGTACATACACATTCGGATTTTTAACATTTACCATTCCGAGTAGATATCTTTTAGGAAACTTTTGATCTTTTGATATAGTTATTGATTTAGTACTGTCGTAGAAAGCCATTGTCGAATAATTTAAGATAGTATTTGAATAATAGCTGCTACTTGTAATACTTGATTTTGAAGAGGCATAATTATGCCATTTTTCAGCTACAATAACATTACAGTTTGTAATTTTTAGGTCAATATTGTTGTTTTTATTGATTTTATTAAATCCAACATAAAAAGTAATATTTCCATTATTAGCAGTGTCATTTTCCTTGTAAGGTAAATAATAATTACTAGCGTATAAACCAACCTTTATTCCATCTAGTTCTGCATAAGAATAAGTTAAATTCTTAGCTTTTACAGAAGAACCTGAAAGTCTTACACCATCATTTGCTTTTTTCTTAGCTTTAACTATTTTTCCGAGCTCTTGACCATCAGAAATACTTAATCCGGTTGTTAATGTTTTCTTTATTGACGCACCAGATACTGATATAATAATATATATTCCTAAAATTACTAACATTGTTAAAATCCAAAGAGGAACAACAACAAGTAAAGTGGGAATTCTTTTAGCTTTAAATTTTTTCATAAAATCACTCACCTAATATGCTAATATTTTATAACAAAACTTAAAATTAAGCAATATAAAACCAAATTTAATTTTGTGTTTCTCTATTTTTTATTTTAAACGATTTAAATACAAGTTAAAAAATACGTTCAACTTCAAATAGATCATATTTTTTATTTTTCAAGGAGGATGTAATTCTATCATTAGATAATAGCTAAAAAATATAAAAAAGAATACTAAATTAGATTTTCTAAGCTCGTCTTTTGTGTTAGAAAATAAAAACTATTAAGATGTTACAATCAAATTATATTTACATTCTTAATTGACTAAAAGCGCTTTACAATGTATAATTGAATTAGTAGTTTCAAACTACTATTTGGTTTTAGTTAATTTTCAAAACTTTTCAAAAAAATAAAAAATATGTTGGAGGTGTTTTTATGCTACTTAATGTAAGCGTTACTTGGATTGCCATCTCCACTTTGTTAGCACTAATTTTAGGAGTAGGAATTGGCTTTGTATTAAAAACTTATATTAGAGATAAGAAATTTGATGATCGAAAATCAGAGGCTCAAAAAATTGTTGATGATGCAAAGATTGAAGCTGAACGTTTAAAGAAAGAATCGATACAAGAGGCAAAAGAGACCGTAAGCGATATGAAGCGTGATGCTGAGATTGATATTAAAGAACGTAAGGATGTAGTTGTAGAACTTGAAAACAAATTAAATGTTCGTGAGGATACGCTAGATCGCCGTTCTTCTAATTTAGACCGTCGTGAGGAAATCTTAAATGACAAAGAAAATCGATTAGATTCTAAAAAAACGGAATTAGAACAATTAAATAATAAAGTGGAAGAAGTTTTAAAACAACAGGAAACTAAGCTTGAGGAAATTTCAAATTTAACTCGTGAGCAAGCTAAAGAGCTTATTATGAATAAGGTTCATGAGGATGTTAGTTCTGAAATTGCAAGTTATATAAAAGAAGAGGAAGAAAAAGCAAAACTAGAGGTTAAAAATAAGGCTAAGGATATTTTATCAGTTGCAATTCAAAAATATGCAGGTGAAACAGTTAGTGAAACAACAGTAGCGACTGTTGCCTTACCTTCAGATGAAATGAAGGGGCGTATTATTGGTCGTGAAGGAAGAAATATTCGTACTATTGAAACAATGACGGGAGCAGATTTAATTATTGATGATACTCCTGATGCTGTTGTTATTTCAAGCTTTGATCCAATAAGAAGAGAGATTGCTCGTAAGTCACTAGAAATTTTAGTTAGTGATGGTAGAATTCATCCTGCTCGTATTGAAGAGGTTGTTGAAAGATGCCGTGCTGAAATGGAAATGAACATTCGTGAAAAGGGTGAAGAGGCTGTCTTTAAGGTTGGTGTTGGTAAGGTACATCCAGATTTAGTAAAATTACTAGGTCGTTTGTATTATCGTACTAGTTATGGTCAAAATGTATTACAGCATTCCCTAGAAACAAGCTTTATTGCTGGTAAATTAGCTGCTGAACTTGGTGAAAATGAGGTTTTAGCTAAGCGTGCAGGCTTGCTTCATGATATTGGTAAGGCTGTTGACCACGAGGTTGAAGGAAGTCATGTAGAAATTGGTGTTGAGATTGCCAATAAATATCATGAGGCCCCTCAGGTAATTGATGCGATTGCATCACATCATGAGGATGTTGCACCTAAAAGTGTTATTGCCGTACTTGTAGCCGCAGCTGATGCTCTTTCAAGTGCAAGACCTGGTGCTCGTTCTGACTCTTTAGAAAATTATACTAGGCGTCTTGAAGATCTTGAAAATATTTCTAATAGCGTTAAGGGTGTTCAATCATCATATGCTATTCAAGCAGGTCGTGAAATCCGTGTAATTGTTAATCCTGAAGAAATTGATGATTTACAGTCATTTAAGGTTGCTCATGAAATTAAGGAACAAATTGAATCTAAGCTTCAATATCCAGGAACGATTAAGGTAACTGTTATTCGTGAGACAAGAGCTGTAGATGTAGCTAAGTAATATTAATACACACTTCGGTGTGTATTTTTTTTTGTCTTTGTGGTATTATTAAAGCGTGGTGATAAAATGAATATTTTGTTTATAGGTGATATTTTTGGAGAAGAAGGACTCAACTTTTTAGAAAATAATATAAAAAAAATTAAAGAAGAATATAAAGTTAATTTAATCATTGCTAATGCTGAAAATACCTCATATGGTAAAGGACTTCACTTTACTCATTATAAGCGCCTAATGCAAATGGGAATTAATATGCTTACAATGGGAAATCATACGTTTTCAAACGTAGATATTAGAAATTTTATTGATAAGTCAAATATTGTTCGTCCAGCTAATATTCCTACAACGATGGGCTATGGATATCGAATTTTAAAATATAATGATAAAGCTATTTGTGTTGTTAATTTAATGGGAAGAACGTTTCAAAATTCAGCTTTAGATTGTCCTTTTAAGACAATGGATCGTATTTTAAATAAAGTCGAGGCTGATTATTTTATTGTTGATTTTCATGGAGAAGCTACATCCGAAAAAATAGCTTTTGGATTTGATTTTGATGGAAAGGTAGATGCTGTACTTGGCACCCATACACATGTACCAACAGCTGATGAAAGAATCTTACCTAAGGGAACACTTTATATTTCTGATGTAGGAATGACAGGCCCTCGAGATGGTGTTATTGGAAATGAAAAAGATAAGATTATTTCTCGCTTTAGAACTGGTGTATATGAACCGGCAGGAGTAGAAAAGGGCCGTATGCAAATAAACGCTGTTTTATTAGAGTTAGGAAATAAAAAATCAATTAAGCGAATTCATATCGAAAATTAGTCTAAAATATAAATCCTATCATATAATCTAGTGAATGGGGGATTTGTATAATGAATATAATAAAGGTTTCGTCAAAATCACATCCTGCATCAGTAGCTGGAGCATTAGCTAATTTATTTAAAACCCGTGATGAGGTTGAAATACAAGCTATTGGTGCAGGAGCATTAAATCAAGCAATAAAGGCTGTTGCGATTGCAAGGGGCTATGTTGCACCGACAGGTCATGATTTAAGTCTTGTTCCTGGCTTTGTTGATATTATGATTGATAATTGTGAAAAAACGGCAATTAAGCTTTTTGTCAGAAGTAAATAACTAGTGTATCCATTTGGATACATTTTTTTATATTTTGATTGACAAGTTCATAGAATAGGATTATAATGTAGACAGTTAGTTATATCTAACTTAAATTTTAACAATATAGTTAGTTTAATCTAACTAAGGAGGTAACATGAGTAAAAAGTTTGAACACACTTTAGCATTTCATTGTGGACCAGCCATTTTAGGCATTAAGGCTTCTAATCTAATTAATTTATCTTTAGCAGATTATCCTAATATTTTAGATGAAATCAAACATTTGAATAAAATTTTTAATCCTTATTATTATTTTATGGTTTTATCTAAGAAAAATGGGAGAATACTTATATTGGTATTTCAGCTTGAAGCTTTAAAAAAGGCGGTATTAAATACAGATAGTTTAAATTTTCTTGTTGAGAATGGCTACCCTTCTAAAAAGAATATCTTCACATTAATAAAATATCTTAAAAAGAGACTTGCTACATCTTGTGATTTTCCTCATGAAATAGGTGTTTTTTTAGGATATGATTTAGATGATACAATTGCCTTTTTAAATAAAGATAAAAAATGCTTATATACGGGCTATTGGAAGGTTTACTCTGATTTAGAAAAGAAACTTCAAACTTTTTTAATGTTTACCAATTGTAGAAATAACTTATTAGAGATGCTTTCTAAAGGCTTTTCTTTAGAAGGAATAATGGAAAGGATGATATAATGAAAAATATAGTTGTTTATTATTCAATGACAGGTAATACGGAATCTATGGCTAAAAAAATTGCAAGCCTAGTAAATGCAAAATGTGTAAGTTACGATGAGGTTACTGTAGATGATGTTTTAGAATATGATAATATTGTTTTAGGATGTCCTGCGATGGGAAGTGAAGAGTTAGCTGATGAATTTAAACCTTTAAGTGATGAGATATTAGCTAAGGCTTTAGGTCATAAAATCTTCTTATTTGGCTCATATGGCTGGGGAGACGGTGAGTGGATGAGAACATGGGAGTCTGACGTTAAGGAAAGTGGATCTACACTTGGAGCTGCAGGTTTAATTTCTAATGGTGATGATTCACAAATTGATTCCTCTGAGCTTGAAGCCTTTGTTTCAGCTATTAATGCTTAAAAAATAAATAAAATAATCCTTAATTATTTAAAAAAGGAAGAAAAATAATTAAATTTTAGTTTAAAAAAATAAATCTTGGCTTTAAGCAAAAAATGATTGAAAAATACTCTTTTTGTAATATAATTAAATCGAAAAGATCAAAGGATAAAATTACTATGTAATATAAGGTATGAGATAATATTCGTTTATTGTTTCATATCTTTATTTTTTTAAGGAGAAGTGTTCAATGAATAGAAGAGGATTAGATCAAAACGAAACACCATATTTAGATGCGTTAAAAAAATATATTGGTGATAATGTTTCCCCATTTGATGTGCCCGGACACCATATGGGAAATGTTCAAAATGATTTTAAGGATTATGTTGGTCAAATGGCCTATAAATGTGATGTTAACGCCCCAAGAGGACTTGATAATTTAAATCATCCCTCAGGAGTTATTTTAAGAAGCCAGGAGCTTTTATCCGCTGCTTGTGAGGCAGATGAGGCCTTTTTTCTAATAAATGGTACAAGCTCAGGAATTATGGCGATGATTATGGCTGTATGCCATGCTCATGATGAAATTATTATGCCAAGAAATTGTCATAAATCAGCGATTAATGCCCTAGTATTATCAGGAGCTAAGCCTATCTTTATTAAGCCTGATTATGATTATAATCTGGAAATTGCCAATCAGCCTTCAATTGAGGCCTATATTAATGCGATGGATGAAAATCCTAAGGCGAAGGCTATTTTTGTAATTAATCCCACCTATTTTGGAGCAGTTCTTGACCTTAGAAGACTTGTTGTTGAGGCGCATTCCAGGCATATGATTGTTCTTGTTGATGAGGCTCATGGCGCACATTTTGGCTTTAATCAATATGGACCTCTAAGTGCGATGGAGTGTAAGGCTGATGTATCAGCTATATCCCTTCATAAAACGGGAGGGTCCCTCACTCAATCCTCAGCCTTACTAAGGCAGGGTGATTTAGTTTCTCATTATGAGCTATCTAAAGCTCTTGCTACTATTAATACTACCTCACCATCAACCCTCCTTTTAGCAAGTCTTGATGCATCAAGAAAATATATGGCTTTAAATGGACAGGTTGTTATGAACGATATTATCGCTCTTGCTAATTATGCTCGTAAAGAAATTAATCGTATTCCTGGCTTTAAGGCTCATGGCAGGGATTATTTCTTAGCCAAGGGTGTTTATGATTATGATGATACTAAGCTTGTTATTGAACTATCTCATATTAATTTAAATGGCTTTGAGTGCTATAACCTTCTCAAAGATGAATATAATATTCAAATGGAACTTGCTGAGGCTTATACATTACTTGCAATTATTGCAATTGGTTCTTTAAAGGAACATGTTGATAATTTAATTAATGCTTTAAAGGATATTTCTAAAAGATACCTTAAAAATGATGATTTGTATCCTAAATTTAAATATGATAGTCCTTTTGCTGTGGGAATTATAAGACCAAGAACGGCTTATCATGCTCCTTTAAAGGTAGTTGATTTAGATGATGCTTTAGGTCTGATCTCTAAGGAGTCAATTATGATTTATCCGCCCGGAATTCCTTTGATTATTCCTGGTGAAATTTTTAATGAGGATGTAATCGCAAGAATTAAGTATTATAAATCAAAAAATGCCACCGTTTTGTCAGATTATCCTGATAAGGTTTCGGTTATTGATTTTAAAACCTGGGATTTATATGATAAGCATAAGAAGGATTTGGAGGAATATTATGAATCAATCAAGCGACATGAATAATTTTTATTTCCCCTTTGAGGGCGGAAGGCACCAGGGTACCATTATTGAATTACCATATCGTGCTGATACCTGGCGTAACAAGGCCAAGGAGGCTAGGCCAGTTTTTCTTGAGCTTGTTAAAATTATAAGTAAATATGAGATGGTTTATTTACTATGTGACCCGCAAATTGATGAGGAAGAGCTAAAGCCATTTAGATTAGCAAATGTAGAAATTTTAAGAATTCCTTACAATGATTCCTGGGCTCGTGATAATACCCTAATCTTTTTATCTAATCATAAAAAGCTTAAAGCTCTAGATTTTGGCTTTAATGCCTGGGGTGGTCATGTAGATGGCTTATATCAAAATTGGTCTGACGATGACAAGCTTGGTCAAAAATTAATTGATTATTTTAAATGTGATTCAATTTCGGCTAAGGATTTTATTTTAGAGGGTGGTTCTGTTCACTCAGATGGCGAAGGGACTATTTTAACGACTGAGGCTTGTCTTTTATCTAAAGGAAGAAATAGTAATCTTACTAAGGAAGAAATAGAAAAAAAGCTTTTAAGCTATTTTAATGCTAAGAAGGTTATTTGGCTTCCTCATGGAATTTATAATGATGAGACTAATGAGCATGTTGATAATGTCGCCTGCTTTTTAGAGCCTGGAGTTGTAGCACTTGCCTCATCTGATGATTTAAATGATATTCAATCAAAATATTATAAGGAAGCTCTAGATGTGCTAAATCATGAGCGTGATGCCAAGGGAAGAAGGCTTAAAATTGTTAATATTAATGTGCCATCAACTCTTTATTTAACTAAGGAGGAGGCCCGTGGTCTTCAAATAACGGATGCAATTATAAGACCAGAAAATAATAGGCTTGCTGGTTCATATATTAATTTTTATATGTCTGATAAATTTATTATTGTTCCTCAGTTTGGTGTTCCTGAGGATCAAAATGCTTTAAATATTTTAAAGGAATATTATCCTAATAAGGATGTATATAGCCTTATGTCACGTGAAATATTACTTGCAGGAGGAAATATTCACTGTGTAACGATGCAAATACCAGGAAAGGAAGAATAAAATGAGAAAAGTAAAATTATGTGCTGTACAAATGGCAATTTCACCAAATAGTGAGGAAAATATTAGGAAAGCTTCAGAATATGTAAGAAAGGCTCATCAGGATGGAGCTAATGTTATTCTTTTATCAGAGCTATTTTTAACTCCCTATTTTTGTCAAAAGGAAAATTATGACTTCTTTGATTTAGCAATTGAAAATATTAAAGAGACTGAATTTTATAAAACTTTTAGTAATCTTGCTCGTGAACTTGAAGTTGTAATACCATTGAGCTTTTTTGAAAAAAGTGGTGTTGCCTATTATAATTCAATTATTGTAATTGACGCTGATGGAAGTGATTTAGGAGTATATCGTAAAACACATATTCCAACAGGGGAATGCTACGAGGAAAAGTTTTATTTTACACCAGGAGACACGGGCTTTAAGGTCTTTAATACTAAATATTTAAAGCTTGGTATTGGTATTTGCTGGGATCAGTGGTTTCCTGAAACCGCAAGGTGCTTAACCCTAATGGGAGCTGAGGCCTTACTTTTTCCAACTGCAATTGGTAGTGAGCCTGTCCTTCCGATTGATTCTAAATGCCACTGGCAAAATACAATGTGTGGACATGCTGCGGCTAATATCATTCCTGTTGTAGCCTCAAACCGTGTTGGTAAGGAAACTATTATGGATTCTTCAATGACCTTCTATGGTTCATCCTTTATTGCCAATGAGGAAGGCAGTAAGGTTTGTGAGCTAAATAGAGAAGAAGAGGGCTACATCATTTATGAATTTGATATTGATGCGCTAAATAAAAAGCGTGTTAGCTGGGGCGTATTTAGGGATAGAAGGCCTAATATGTATGAGGCTATAAATTACCAAAGCTATATTAAATAATATTTAAAGATACTAAGAAAGGAAAATCTCCAAGTATTAGTATTTTTTTTGTTAGGCTTAATTAACTTTTTGCAAAAAAGTTATTGACAACAAACTTTTTAGTAATATAATATAAGAGTAAGTTAGTTCATAAAAACTAACCATTGAGTGAAGGAGTGATAAAATGCCACTTGTAATTGCACCGCCTAATAAGGAATTAAAGATTGTAAAAATTCTTGCGGATGAAAAAACAAAGAAGCATTTAGAGTCCTTAGGCATCACTGTAAATTCAACAATTACTGTTTTAAACCAAAGCGGCGGTAATGTTATTTGCAAGGTATGCGAGGGTCGTCTTGCCCTAGATAAGGATATTGCAACAAAAATCGTTGTAGCATAGGAGGTTATATTGTGCAAAAGAAGTTAGATGAGCTTACTATTGGCGATGAAGCTACCATAGTAAACGTTTTAGGTGAAGGAAGAGTACGACGTAGGCTTTTTGATATGGGTGTTACACCAGGTGCTGATGTGCTACTTAGAAAAAAAGCTCCTCTTGGTGATCCAATTGAGGTTACAATTAGAGGATACGAATTAACTCTAAGAAAGAACGAGGCTTGCCTTGTTGTATGTGAGCTTAAAGGAGGGAAGAACTAATGAAGACTATTGCTTTAGCAGGTAATCCCAACTGTGGTAAAACTACCCTATTTAATGCTTTAACTGGTTCAACAGCACATGTTGGTAACTGGCCAGGTGTTACTGTTGATAAAAAAGAAGGAATTTATAAGAAAACGAAGGAGCCTCTTCAAATTATTGACCTTCCAGGTATTTATTCGCTTTCTCCATATACTCCTGAGGAGGTTATTTCAAGAAATTATATTCTTGATGAAAAGCCTGCATGTATAATTAACGTTATTGATGCGACTAACCTTGAGCGTAACTTATATTTAACAACTCAAATTCTTGAAATTGATGTTCCTGTTGTTATTGCTCTTAACATGATGGATATTCTAAAAAAGACTGGAGATACAATTGATCCTCAGGCCTTAGAAAAGAAGATGGGTGTTCCTGTAGTTTGTATTTCTGCTCAAACTGAGGAAAACCTTGATGTTTTAATGGATAAGGTTTATAACGAAACCTTAAAATCACGTCAGGGACAAACTGTTCTTGCGGAGGGTGCTTTAGCTCATTTAATTTCAGATGTTAAGGCAGCATTTACTGGACTTGAGGTTGAAAATCCATTATTCCACGCTATTAAGCTTATTGAAAATGATGAGCTTGAAACAGCTGCTCATCCACAGCTTGTTCATATTGTCGATGAATTTAAGGCTAGCTTTAAGGATGAAACATTTGGTTCTGACCTTGAGGCTATCGTGGCTGATTCAAGATATAAATATATTTCTAAGAATTATTCAAATGCTAAGGTTCATAATAAAGAAAAGGCTACCCTTACTAAATCAGATAAGGCTGATAAGGTCTTAACTAATAAATGGGCTTCAATTCCTATTTTCCTAGTAATTTTGTTCTTAATTTTCCACCTAACATTCTCTGAGGATTTATTCTGGTTAGGATCAATTTTCTCTAAGTTTGGCGATTGGTGTGGCGAGGAGGGCAATGCCGCTAAGGGTATCTTCTTTGGTGGTGGTTTAAATTCACCTGGTGTTATTCTTGCTAATACCTTAGGATGGGTTACAGATTCACTTGCCGGTCTTATTGAAGGATGGCTATCTGGTGCTCCTAACTGGGTACAAGGCTTTATTAATCAAGGTGTTGTTGCCGGAGTATTCTCTGTATTATCATTCATTCCTCAAATTCTATTATTATTCCTATTCTTCTCAATTCTTGAGGATTCTGGTTATATGGCTCGTGTAGCCTTCATTCTTGACCGTATTTTCCGCCGTTTTGGTCTTTCAGGACGTGCCTTCATGCCTATGATAATGGGCTTTGGTTGTTCAGTTCCTGCGATGATTAACACAAGAACACTTGCAGATGATAGAGAAAGAACTGCAACTATTCGTGTTATTCCTTTCTTTAGCTGTGGTGCTAAGCTTCCTATTTTAACTGCAATTGCTGGTGGTATCGTTGAGGCTTTATCAATTGGTAATGCCGATGTTATTACCTTCTCAATGTATGTTCTTGGTATGGTAACTGCTATTATTGCTGTAATTGTAATGCGTCATACAACTATGCGTGGTGATGCTGCCCCTTTCATTATGGAGCTTCCTACATATCATGCTCCTAAGTTTAAATCTTTAATGTTCCATTTATGGGATAAGCTTAAGCATTATGTTAAGAAGGCATTTACTATTATCTTAGTTTCAACAATTATTATTTGGTTCATTTCTTCATTTAAGTGGGATTGGACAATGGTTTCTGAAATCGTTGATGAGAATGGTGAGTTTGTTTGCTACAATATCAATGAATCTATTCTTGCATCTGTTGGTCAATTATTCCAACCATTATTTACTCCACTTGGATTTGGCTCTCAGCTAAAGACTTACGGATGGGTATTTGCCGTAGCTGCTGTTACAGGACTTGTTGCAAAGGAAAATGTAATCGCAACATTTGGTGTTCTTGCTGCTGGTATTGCCGTTGTAAGTAATGCAACTGGTAATATGATTGATGCTAGTATTTTAGATGTTATTAACGATGAATCAGGTATTGCTGCGGCTGTGCAAATGATTAAAGCAACCGGAATTACTTGGCCAGGCTTAATTGCATTTATTGCCTTTAACATGACAACTATTCCATGCTTCGCTGCTGTTGCAACTGCTAAGGCTGAGCTTCCTCAAAAGAAGCTATGGGCTACAATCTTATTCTGGATAGTTACTTCATATTTAACTGCTACTATTGTTTATATTGTCCTTTCTTGGTGGTGGACTACCTTCATCGTTATTGCAATCGCTGCTGCAGCTGGCTTCGCTATTCATTATATTAATAAATATATTGATGCTAAAAGGGTGGCTAATATCTAATGCAAGCAATTGAAATTATTGTAATAATCGCTGTTGCGCTAATCTTTATTGCAGTAATTGGAAGCTTCATTTATAAAAAAATCCATCATCTTCCTACTGGCGAATGTGCCGATTGTAGTAAGAGAATGAAGCATGCAGTAAAGCAAATGCAGCATGATCTTAAAAAAAATAAATAAGCTAAGGCTCCAGTTCATTGCTGGAGTCTTTTATTAATCTCTTGTTTAAAATAAATCTTTATAATATAATTAAAGAAGTGATGGTGATAACGTGACTTATTTTTTGGAAAAATGCCATTCCTATTATGATGATACTACAGTCGAAAAAATCATTTTGGGAATGCAAAAAAGGTATACAAGCTTTAGAGTTAATCCCCTTAAGGATAAGGGTGAGGCTTTAGAGGAAATTAAAAAGCATAATCTTAAAATTAGAAAAGCCGGTATTTATGAAAATGCCTATATTCTTGAAAATGCTAAAGAAGAGGATTTAGAATCTCTTGATTGCTACATGGAGGGAGGAATTTATCTTCAAAGCCTTTCATCAATGATGCCACCATTAAAGATGGATTTAATTCCAGGTCACGCCGTTTTGGATATGGCGGCTGCACCAGGTGGAAAAACAACCGAAATGGCCGCCTTAAGTATGAATAAGGTATCAATTACAGCCTGTGAGCTTAATAAGATAAGAGCAAATAGGCTCAAATTTAATGTTGATATGCAAGGAGCTTCAAGCGTATTTGTGATGAATACAGATGCAAGAAGGCTAGATGATTTTTTTAGCTTTGATGAAATATTGCTAGATGCACCCTGCTCAGGAAGTGGTACAAGAAGCTATACTGAAGAGGGATTTAAGGGTCTAGGCGAGGAATTAGTTGCTAAATCAGTTAAATCTCAGGAGACCTTGCTTAAGCAAGCATATAAGCATTTAAAGAAAAATGGGACGATAGTATATTCTACCTGCTCTATTTTTAAATGTGAAAATGAAGAGCTAGTGCTTAAGGCACTAAAGGGTAAAAAATATGAAATTATCCCCATAAGCTTTAACGATGATAATTTAGAATTGCTGCCATCTACAATTAATGGCGCCTTAACAATTATGCCTAATGCTTATTATGAGGGCTTTTTTATGATAAAAATTAAGAAATTAGATAACTAGAAAGGAAGAATATTATGACTAATTGGAATTTAGAAGAGGTATATAAAAACGAAGAGGAATGGAATAAGGATTTTTCAAGCTTTCAAGGTCTTGTAAAAAATATCGTAAGCTTTGAGGGTAAGCTAAATAATCTTGAGGCAATTGAAGAATATCTTGCCTATGAGGAAAAAATATCTAAGCTTATTAGTAAGCTTTATAGTTATTCACATATGAAATTTGATCAAAATCAAAAGGATTTAAAAAGTCAGGAGCTTGTTAATAAGGTTATTAAGGTTATTTATGAACTTCAAAGCCTAAGTGCATTTCATAATGATGAATTTTTAGCCCTTGGGTATGAAAAATTTGAAGAATATGCAAAAAAATCAAAAATTATTAAAGAGAATCTCTTTAATATTAAGATGTTATTTGATGGACGTAAGCATATTTTAGCACCTGTTTGTGAACAAATTGTATCAAATTTTGGACCAGTGACGAATGCTTTTGGAAATTTATACGCAGCTCTTCAAAATAGTGATTTTGAACCAATTGATGTTTCACTGACTGATGGAAGCAAGGTTAAGGTTAGTCCTAATAATTATACAAGTATATTAGCTTCATTAAAAAAACAAGAAGATCGTAAGGCTGTATTTGAGGCACAATATTCATATTATGACAAACATAAAAATACTCTTTCATCAATTTATAAGGGTGTAGTTGATGCTAATATAGCAAATATGAAAACAAGAGGATATGATAATATATTAGCATCATTCCTTGATGGTGAGAAAATACCTACAGATGTTTATACATCTTTAATTCAAACAGCAAGAGAAAATACGGCTCCTTTAAAACGCTATATTAAAATACGTCAAAAATATTTTAATCTACCTGAGTATCATACTTATGACCGCATGCTATCATTTTCAAATGCTAAGGTAGCATATCCTTATGAAAAAGCTTATACTGATGTACTTAAAGCTTTAGAACCAATGGGTGATGACTTTGTTGCTCATGCTAAAGAGGCCCTAAAGGATGGCCATGTTGATGTTTTCCCAACGGAAGCTAAAAGAAGTGGTGCATATTCAACAAGAATTGAAGGATACGGTCCATATATCTTATTGAATCATACCGATGATTTGGAATCAGCCTTTACGCTTGCACATGAATGTGGTCACTCTATTCATACGCTATATACAATTGAATCACAACCATTTGCAACGCAGGATTATCGTATATTTGTTGCTGAAATTCCTTCAACCTTAAATGAACAGTTATTTTTAGACTACCTTCTTAAAAATAGTAATAATAAAGAATTGAAGCTTCAGGCTGTATGCAAAGCTGTTGATAATATTGTATCGACCTTCTATCGTCAAACCTTATTTGCTGATTTTGAGTATCAAGCACATACTAAGGCTATAAATGGTGAGGAATTAAATTATGAGGTTTTATCAAATATCATGGCAAATCTTTATAAGGAATACTATGGTATTGACCTTGAAACGGAACCTCTTAAGAAACTTGTATGGGCATATATTCCTCATATGTATTATTCGCCATTTTATGTATATCAATATGCGACCTGCTTTAGTGCTTCAATGAAGATTTATGAAGAAATTAAAAATAATAAACCTAATGCTATGAAAAATTATTTAAATATGCTTAAGGCTGGAGCTTCTTTATATCCTGTTGATGTAGTAAAGCTTAGTGGAGTTGACCTAACAAGTAAGGAGCCTTTTGAGGCTGTATGTAATAAGCTAAATGAACTTCTTGATTCTCTTGAGGATTTAATTAAATAAAAATGAAATATTATGCGATAAAAGAAGGTAAAAAAAAGGGAATATTTACTTCCTGGGATGAATGTAAGGAGTATGTATCAGGCTTTAAAGGTGCAGTTTATAAGTCGTTTTCAAGCTTTGATGATGCCAAAAATTTTTTGAATAATAAGGAAGAAGAATTGACAGATAATTTTGCTTATGTTGATGGATCATATAATCCTAAGACAACTGAGTATAGCTTTGGTGCAATTTTATATTATAATGGTCAAATGTATCAATTTAAGCGTAAGTTTGGGCCTGATGAATACTCTTCGTCACGTAATGTTTCGGGTGAAATTAGAGGTGCCGCCTTTATTATTCAATATGCAATTAAACTAGGCATTAAAGAACTTGACCTATATTATGATTATAGAGGAATAGAAGAGTTTTATACAGGCGCTTATAAAGCAAGCAAGGATTTATCATTACTCTATCAGGATTTTGCCAATAAAGCAAAAAAACAAATTAAAATTAATTTTCACAAAGTAAAAAGCCATACTAATAATAAATATAATGATTTGGTTGATAGCCTAGCAAAGGAAGCCTTAGGTATTTAAGGCTTCCTTTAATAATTTTAAATCACTATGATGGAATATATAATTGCCATAATGTTCTGTGTTTTCCCTTCCTTTACCAAAAATAACTAAAATATCGTTTTTCATCATTAAAGATACTCCAAGTCTTATTGCTTCATCTCGATAAAGGGTTAAATAATAATTGTTTGTCGTTTTTCTTGTTAAATCGGATAAAATATTAGTTATTTTTTCATCTTTAGGATCTTCACTTGTAAAAATAGTGATGTCTGACAGCTCAGTTGCAAATTTTCCCATTAGAGGTCTTTTAGTTTTATCCTTATTTCCTTGAGCACCAAGTATAGTTATAATACGTCCTTTTTTAACTTTATTTAATGACAGAAGGGTAGCTTTAATGCCATTGGGTGTATGTCCAAAATCAATAATATAGTATTTATTATTTTCTTTAAAAAACTCAAATCTACCGGCAATTTTAAGATTTTGACTTAAACTTTTTTTTATTTGACTAAAAGAAATACCCATTTCATATAAATAGCCAATGACTGCTAGTAAATTATAAATGTTATATTCACCAAATAAATTAGTAATAATTTGACCAAGATAGTATCCTTTATAATAAACATCAAACGATGTTTTGTTAATACTAAGGTGAATGTTTTTAGCCATAAAATCACCACCATTTATACCAAAGGTTGTAATATGACCATGAAGTTTTTTTCTTACATAATTATAATAATTCATATCATGATTTATTAAAATTAAGCTATTTGGTTTTAAACACTTATTGAGGCTTAATTTACAATTTAAATATTTTTTCATTGTTTTATGAGTGTTTAGGTGCTCATGACTAATGTTAGTAAAAATTAAGCCATCAAATTCAAGAAAAAGTCCTCTATTATTTAAAATACCTTCACTTGACATCTCAATCACACTATATTGAGCTTTATGTAAAAAAGCTGATTCTAAGGCTTCATAAATAATTGTATTAGATGGTGTTGTATTATTTGTTTTAAAATGTTTTTTTAAAAAGTAAACACCATTAGTACCAATTAAAATACTTCTTGATACATCATTTAAAATGTGATTTAAAAGATAAGAAGTAGTTGTCTTACCATCTGTGCCTGTAACAGCAATGTTATGAAGTAATTTATGCTTAGTATAATAGAAATTAAGCATTGAATTTAAAAGCTCTTTGGGATTTTCTGCTTTTATTGAGGGATATGACGCAAGCGTTTTTTTTGAAATGATATAGGAGGCTCCATTTTCAATTGCCTCGGATATATATTTTTCCCCATTATAGTTTTCACCTCTAATTGCGAAAAATAAATCATTTTTTTTAACTAAACGGGAATCGTCCTTTATATCTTTAAATCTAACATCTTCAGTTAAATCCTTAAAGTATTTGTTAAGCTTCATCTAATCACCACCCATATTTTTTCCTTTTCAAATATTTTTATACAAATTTTGCCTTAATCTTTATATTTTTAATTTCATTTGGTATAATAAATAAATGATAAGTGGGTGTTAAAAATGTTTAAGCTTGAAAGTAAATTTAAACCCTTTGGTGATCAACCTAAGGCAATTGAAGAAATTGTAAATAATTTTAAAAATGGTAAAAATGAGCAAATCCTATTAGGCGCTACTGGTACAGGTAAAACATTTACTATTTGTAATGTAATTGAGCGTGTTGGTCGTCCTACGTTAGTTTTAGCTCATAATAAAACTTTAGCCGGTCAATTATATAACGAGATTAAATCATTTTTCCCCCATAATCACGTTGAGTATTTTATTTCCTATTATGATTATTATCAACCAGAGGCTTATGTAGTATCAAGTGATACCTTTATTGAAAAGGATGCTAAAATTAATGAAGAAATTGATGAAATGAGACATAGAGCCACAGCTGCTTTAATTGATTATAAGGATGTAATTGTTGTTGCTTCTGTTTCTTGTATATATGGAATTGGTGATCCAGATGATTATAAAAATTCAATGCTATGTTTAAGAAGAGGTGAGAATATTGAACTAAAAAAACTTCTTGAACGATTAGTTGAAATGCAATATCAAAGAAACGAAATTGATTTTAAAAGAGGAACATTTCGCCTAAGAGGTGACTGTCTTGAAATTATTCCTGCTTCTGAGCATAAAAATGGAATTAGAATTGAATTTTTTGATGAAGAAATTGAAAGAATAAGAACATTCGATATTTTAACAGGAGCATCGATTGATGATCTTGATTTTATTAATATTTTTTCGGCTACCCACTTTGTAACAAACAAGGAAAAGCTTGAAGAAGCGATAAGAAGAATTGAAGCTGAACTTGATAGTCAGGTTAAAAAATTCAATTCAGAGGGGAAGCCCCTTGAAGCCGAACGTATTTTATCAAGAACTCGTTATGACCTTGAAATGTTAAGGGAAATAGGAACTTGTAGCGGTGTTGAAAACTATTCTCGTCATTTAACTTTAAGAGGTGAGGGAGAGACTCCAGCTACACTACTTGATTTTTTTCCTAAGGATTTTTTGCTTGTAATTGATGAATCGCACGCAACAGTGCCACAAATTAGAGGAATGTATAACGGTGATAGAGCACGTACAGAAAACCTTGTTAATTATGGTTTTAGACTTCCTTCAGCCTTAGATAACAGACCTTTAAAATTTGATGAGTTTGAGGCAAAGGTTCATAATGTATTATATTTGTCAGCGACACCTGGGGATTATGAACTTGGCAAGCATTTGCCAATTTGTGAACAAATTATTCGTCCAACAGGATTATTAGACCCTTTAATTGAGGTAAGACCAACGTTAGGTCAGGTTGATGATTTATATGGAGAAATATTAAAACGTATTGAGAAAAATGAACGAGTATTAATTACAACGCTTACAATAAAAATGAGTGAAGATTTAACAGCATATTTAAAAAAATTAGGTTTAAAGGTTGCGTACTTACATTCAGAAATTAAAGCTTTAGAACGACTTGAAATTTTAAGAGATTTACGTCTTGGAGTTTATGATTGTTTAGTAGGTATAAATCTTCTTCGTGAAGGTCTTGACCTTCCTGAGGTAAGCTTAGTTGCTATTCTTGATGCGGATAAGCAAGGCTTTTTACGTAGTGAAAGAAGCTTGATTCAAACAATTGGACGTGCTGCTCGTAATTCAGGTGGTATGGTTATAATGTATGCAGATAGTATTTCACCTTCAATGGATTATGCTATAAAAGAAACAATGCGTCGCCGTGAAATTCAGGAAAAGTATAATAAGGATCATAATATTATTCCACAAACAATTAAAAAGGATATTCAAGAAAGTGTTTCAATTAAGCATAAGCTTAATGATGAAGCTACAAAAACTAAAAAGAATAAGAAGATGACTAAGCTTGAGCGTGAAAAGCTGATCGAGGATTTAGAATCAGAAATGAAAAACTACGCTAAGGAGCTTAATTTTGAAATGGCAGCTCAGGTAAGAGATGCAATTATGGAACTAAAGAAGGGTGATTAAAATGCATAGCTTAAAGGAATTATATAAAATAGGTAATGGACCATCAAGTTCTCATACGATTGGTCCTAAAAGAGCAACTGAATTATTTTTGACTCATTATCATAATCTAGATTTTGTTAAAGTGACTTTATATGGATCTTTAGCTTTAACTGGCAAGGGACATCTTACGGATTATATTATTGATAAGACTCTTGGTAATATTAAACATGAAATAGTTTTTAATTATCTTGAGTTAATGCCCCACCCTAATACAATGATTTTTGAGGGCTATATTAATCATAATTTAATAGCAAAAGAGACAATTATTTCTGTTGGAGGAGGATCAATTAAGGTTTTAGGAGAACCATTATTAGAACTTCAAGATGTATATCCTCATAAAAATCTTTATGAGATTAAGAATTATTGTAAGGAAAAGAACATTGATTATGCTTCTTATGTATATCGTTTTGATTTAGATATAAAGCCTTATTTAGAAAAAATATATGATACAATGCTTAATGCTATACAAAGAGGCCTTGAAAGTGAAGGAACACTTCATGGTGATCTTCATGTTATTAGGAAAGCTAAAAGCTTATATAATGCTCATAAAAAAGAAAGTGATGAACTTCAAAGAAAAAGAAGATTAATTGCTTATGCTTATGCTGTGGCAGAAGAAAATGCCTCTGGTGGTGAAATTGTTACTGCTCCAACCTGTGGGGCATCAGGAATTATTCCTTCATGCTTAAGAACGATGCTTGAGGCTGGAATAAGTAAGGATAAATTAATTGATGGACTAGCTGTAGCTGGCTTATTTGGTAATTTAATTAAATTTAACGCATCTATTTCAGGAGCCGAGGCTGGTTGTCAGGCTGAGGTAGGTTCAGCATGCTCAATGGCATCTGCTATGATTGCTCGTGTATATGGTTTAAGTCTTGATTCGATTGAACAAGCGGCCGAAATTGCTCTTGAGCATCATTTAGGTCTTACCTGTGATCCAATTATGGGCTACGTGCAAATTCCTTGTATTGAAAGAAATGCGGCAGCAGCTCTAAGAGCTTTTGATGCGTCGACAATGGCGTCAATGCTAAACAGTAAGGAATCAAAAATAAGTTTTGATTTGGTTTGTAAAACTATGCTCGAAACAGGAAGAGACCTAGGAGAATCATATCGAGAAACTAGTATTGGTGGCCTTGCAAGAAATTATAAGTAGTAGGTATTTATTTTATGAAAATTAATGATGAATTAACCGTAAAAATTGAAGATTATGATCATGAAGGAAGAGGCATTGCTATATATGATGGCTTTCCTATCTTTATTGAAAAGGCTTTATTAAACGAAACTTTATTAGTAACTATTAATTATATTAATTCAAGTTATGCTAAGGCATATATTAATAAGATTGTTATACCTTCACCATTTAGAAATGATAATGTTTGTCCATATTATAACGAATGTGGCGGCTGTAATATTTTTCACATGGATTATGAAGAGCAATTAAGGTTTAAAAAAAATATGGTTATTAAAACCTTCAAAAATGTAGCAAGAATGGATGTTGAAGTAGCCGATGTTGTAAGAAACCCTCATCCATATCACTATAGGAACAAAATAATTGTACCATTTGGTAAAAGAAATGGACATGTAATATCAGGATTTTACGAGGCTAAAAGTCATAATATAATACCTCAGGATAGCTGTTTAATCGAAAATGAACTGGCAAGACCGATTATTAATTTAATAAAAAATGAGTTAGAGGAAAGAAATGTTAGTATTTATGATGAAAATACGCATAAGGGCTTAGTAAGAAATGTAATGCTAAGAGCTACTAAAAATAATGATTTAATGCTTGTTTTAATTGTAACTAAGAAAAATCCGGTATTAAATATTATTTTAGCAAAATGTTATGATACTTATAAAGAAATAAAATCGGTTTATCTTAATATTAATGATAATAAAACAAATGTTATTTTAAACCAGAATGGCTTTATTCACCTTTATGGTGAAAAATATATTATAGAAGAAATTAACAATTTAAAATTTATGGTTCATCCTAATAGCTTTCTACAAGTAAATCACGATCAAGCACAGGCAATGTATAATAAAGCCTTATCATATATTGCTGATTCTAATAATAATGTTATTGATGCTTATTGTGGTATTGGTTCAATATCCTTAAATTTAACTCAAAAAGCAGGTCATGTATATGGAATTGAGATTGTTCCGCAAGCGGTAGTTAATGCCAATGAAAATAAAAAAATTAATAACATATCTAATGCAACATTTATTTGTGGTAAATGCGAAGATGAAATTGAAAAATTGGTTAATATTAAAGATATTGACACAATTGTTGTTGATCCGCCAAGAAAAGGCTGTGAAAAGAAATTCTTAGATACAATTATCAAAATGAAGATAAGAAAGATAATTTATATTTCTTGTCTTACTCAAAGCTTAGCAAGAGATGCAAAGTATTTAAGCGAATTTGGTTATCAAATTGATGAAGTAACCCCTTTTGATTTATTTAGTCATTCATATCATACAGAAAATGTTTGCCTTTTAACTTTAAAAAATAAATAAAAACAATATATATAGTTAAGTGTTTGTCAAAAATAATATATTGTGATATTCTAATGTCGGTGAGATAATGTCAAAAAAAGAAGAAACTAATATTCAAAACGAAACCATATTAAAAAAATTATCGTTAAATGCTAAAAAAGAACTTTTGAAATATAATTTACTAAATGACTTAATAAATTATAAATATACTATTTTACTTGATAGTGTTGATATAAATGATGTTTTAAGTGAAGATGAAATTGGTGTTTATTATAATGATTTTATAAATAATATATCAGATTTTGAACTACAATATATTATGCCTATAGAATATTTAAAATCATCAATTTTAGTTGTAAGATTTTATGATGAATTAAATCTTAAAATACTCAATGAAATTATTGGGAAAATCAAAAAAAAATTTGGTAAAAAAGTACCAATTATATTTGCTTGTCAAGAAAATAAAAGTGATACTAGAATTCATATTACTTTTATAGGCGTTGCACAAAATATAGTTATGTAGTCTTTGAATTTGATATTTAAAGAAATTTTTTTAAAAAAAGTGGGAATGTAGTAATATTTGTGAAGTAAGGAGTTATAATATATGAAAAAAAGCAAATTATTTTTACTTGGAGTGAGTATTTTTGCCTTAGCTTCATGTAAATTTGAAAATATAACAGACTCAAGAGCTTCTGATGAAATTATTCTTGAAGAAAAAATTAATGAGACTAAAACATATCTAAGTAATCAAAATTTAAAAAAAAATTTATTTGGAAATGTTTTACAATCTAAATTAAAAAATAGTTTAGTTTATAATATTAATGAAAATGAATATTTAGTTGAATTTAATGAATCTTCGTATAAGATAGATTCAAATGGATTTGAAAAGATTTCTAATACATTTAATGCTGTAAATACAGTTGAAGATGCCTTTAAAGAAGAAATTGGAACTAAAATATTTACTAAAGGTTATTATAGTGCAAATGATGGTGGAAATGGATATTTTGAGGTTTTAAGTTATATTGATATTAAAAATCCAGACGAACTTTTAATATCTAATGATGATAAGACCATTACACTTAAGTATATAACCTATGATTCTGTTGTAAATGTTTATCAGCTTGGATATAACGGCTTAGACTCCACTCTAGATACATATATTAACGATTTTACAGGTTATTTAAAGTATTCGACTATATATATACCAGAAAATACATATAAAATTACTAATAATTTTGATGCGAAAGTATCAAATAAGGTATATTGTGGTTACAATGCAACAATATATACTGATGATTCTTATTCACCACAAGGCTATAATAATGGATGCCTATTCTATGTTTATAATCATATAGAGAATATTCAAATTAATGGATTTGATTGTGAGATTAGGGTTAACAAGAAGCTTGATGATCCAATGTTGGGATTACTATCAGCACGAGATGTTGATGGTCTTGAAATTGCTAATTGCAAATTTTTATTACCAAAGAAAGGTAAAATTTATTCAGGATCAGGAATAATGGATTTTTTTACAAATTGGAAAAATGTTGTTGTAAGAGATTGTTATCTTGAAAATTATGCATCAACTAAAGCGGGTGGTGGAATAGGATTTCGTGATATTTATAAGGCTGGTTGTGAAAATGCTCTAATTGAAAATAATTACTTATATTGTAATTGTAAGGACGAAGTAATTGCTGTATTTAGTGGGGCTGATACATCATTATATCCTAATGATTCTGGTGGTGGATATATTAAAAATGTTACATTTAAAAATAATCATATTATAGGTGGCCCTACAAATGAAGAAACAGGACCACGTGTTGTTGGTCTTACAATTGGGTATCAAATTTCACCTGTTTATAATATTAATTATATTGATAATGAAATTGAGATGTATACTGCTAATTATTTTATGTTATATGGTAAAACTGATGGAGTAATATTTAAAGGTAATAAAATTAAAATTGATTCAAGCTATGTTAAAAATTTATATGTACCTTTTTATCATAATCCAAGAGCAGATGAAGGCAAGAATATTGTTGTTGACGAAAATGAGATTGAATTTATTAATGATTCAACAGCTTATACAATTTCACAAACAGCAGAAGAATTTACATTTACAAATAATAAAATAATAGGAAAAGAGATAAGTTATATTTTTAATAGCAAATCTAAATTTGAGAATAATACAATTAATGTTGATAAAATTACTAAAGCAGTTTATCATAATGTTAAAGAAACTAAGAATAATATTGTAAATTGTAATACAATTGGTGTCGTATTTGAATTTTATAATCTTAATATAACCGATGACATTGTTGTATCAGATAACATAACTGCAAATTCAATTGGATCTTATATGATGATGTTTAATGGTGATGCTATCTATAGCAATGGGCATTCAGTTACTTTTAAGGATTTCATTTTTGATGTTTCGAAGGTTGAATCACAATGGTATGGACTTGTATATGGAACAGCAGCATTAAAGGATAATATTGTTATAAATTTTGAAAATGTAAATATATCTGTTTATAATGATCATCATAATATCTATAGGGATGATGAAAATAGATTAACAGTAAATTTTAAGTAGATGATTATTTATGGATAGTAAAGAAAAAGATTGGAAACTTTATAAGAAAAATATTGGTGCTTGGCAAGAACGCTATATGGATAAAATTCTTGAAGAATATAAAGAAATTATTGATAGAAAAGAAATGGCTTCTAAAAGATTTTGGAATCTTTATCATAGAATTAAGAGTGACTTGGAAAATCATGGAGTTTTTATCGCCGCAAGTAGAAATAATTTGAAGGATATAATTCTTTCACTTTATAGTCATAATGTTATTACATTTGAAGAATTAAATGATTTAAATATTTAATTAAAGCAGCATGCCAATAAAGTGCTGCTTTTTTGAAAAAAATACTTGCAAGATAGCAATAAATAAATTATACTATTATAGTTAAAATTTGAAGAGGAGTTATATAAAATGTTGTGGTTTTTTTTGATTTTTTCAACCTTAGCATGGGGTATAGCGGAAATATATTACAAAAAAGGTAATATTGCACATGAAAAATATGCTCATTTAAAAACGACTTGCTTTGTCGGAATATTTATGGGTATATATGCGCTTGTTATTTTGCTTTCTCAAGGACTTTTATCAGGACCTGATGGATTTAAAAACTTTCTTATAAATATTGTAAGATATTTACCTGTATCAGCATGTTATATTATTTCAATGACTTGTTCGTATTTTGGAGTTAGATTCATAGAAGAATCAATATCTGATCCAATCGAGAATACATCGGGTGCAGTTGTACCAATTTTATGTGCAATCTTTTTACATCAAACAATGAGTGCATGGGCAATTGTTGTTGTTGTAATTATTGTTATTGGTATTTTAGGTGTTGGTTTTGTTGAAAATACTGGTAAAACTGACTTAAAAAAGAAGCTTGGTAAGAAGCTTGCGATTTGGGCTTTTGCGATGCCATTTTGTTATGCCTTACTTGATGCGTGCGGAACATTCTTAGATATTTTTTATGTTGATGATGCTTCCTCTACATTCCTTGTTGGTGTTACTGAGGATACGATTGAACATATGGCTAATTGTTGCTACGAATTTACATTCTTTTTCATTTCAATTGGTATTTTAATTTTCTTTAAGATAAAGGGCGTAAAATTATTCTCAGTTGCAGACCCTACAAATGAAGAAGCAATTGCTCATGAGGCGACTTTGACATGGTATCAAAAAGTATACCTACAAAAGGATAAGCTTTTAGCTGCGCTTTTTGAAACAATGGGGCAAGCAACTTATATTTTTGCTTTATCTGAAGGAGAAGGTATTGCAGCCGTTATTCTTGGAGCTGGTACAGTTATTATATCAGTTATTTTATCAAGAGTTATTTTGAAAGAAAAGTTGTCATGGAAGCAATATATCTTTATTTTCATTATTTTAGGTGGAATTATTGCCCTTTCTTTATTAGGCTTATAAAAAATAAACATAAAAATGTTACATAATAAG
Source organism: Clostridium sp. CAG:307_30_263 (assembly GCA_001916215.1). Lineage (GTDB taxonomy): Bacteria > Bacillota_I > Bacilli_A > Acholeplasmatales > Anaeroplasmataceae > CAG-307. The sequence continues at coordinate 3,080 of MNRZ01000002.1, read as the reverse complement.
TTTAATCTTGAATTTTTTGCTAAAAAAAGATAAAATAAAAATGTATAAAAATTATTAATTTAAAGGAGATTATTTCTATGGCAATTGAAGCTGGAGATTTTAGAAATGGACTTACATTAATTATTGATGGCAAATTATATGTAGTTCAAGAATTTATGCACGTTAAACCTGGTAAGGGTGCTGCAATTTTAAAAACAAAGATGAAGGACCTAAGAACTGGTAATATTGTTGAGAGAAACTTTAATACAAATACTAAGTTTGAGCAGGCAACTATTACTACAAAACCTGTTCAATATTCATATGAAGCTGGTGGCGTATATTTCTTTATGGATATGGAAACATACGAAACTTATGAGCTTTCTGCTGATCAAATTGGCGATAATAAGTATTATATTCTTGAGGGTATGGAATTAAGCCTTCGTTTCTTCGAAAGTGAAGTGCTAGGACTTTTACTTCCTGATAAGGTTAACTTAACTATTACGGAAACAACACCTGCTGCACCTGGCGCATCATCTACATCTACTAAGGATGCAACTCTTGAAACTGGTTTAAGAATTAGAGTTCCTCAATTCGTTAAAGAAGGAGATAAGGTAATTATCTCTACGATTGATGGAACTTATTGTGGTAGAGCTTAATTAATTAAATGAGTAAGGTTGTTTTAGTTACTGGTAGTGCTAAGGGTATTGGCGCTGCAATAATTGAAGAATTGGCGGCTTCAGGCTATGATTGTGTTATTAACTATAATACTTCAGAGGCTGAAGCCTTTACTCTTAATGAGAAAATTTCTAAATATGGAATAAGAAGTCTTGTAGTTAAGTGTGATGTTAGTAAGGAAGAGGAAGTTAATCAAATGTTTGATACCATTGAGCGTGAACTTGGTGGTGTTGATATTTTAGTTAATAACGCAGCCATTGATATTCCAAATATTTTTAGCAAAAAAAATGTTAATGATTTTAGAAAAACACTTGATGTTAATTTAGTTGGTGCTTTTTTAACCTCAAAAAGAGCTGAAAAACATATTCTTGATAAAAAATGGGGACGTATTATTAATATTTCTTCAACCAATGGAATGAATACTTACTATCCAATGGGAATTGAATACGATGCCTCAAAGGCCGCATTAAATTCTTTAACACATAATTTAGCAATTGAATTTGCACCATATGCAACTGTTAATGCAATCGCACCGGGATTGATTAATACGGAAAGTGAAGTTGCAGATTATGATGATGAGTTTATGCAAATGGAACTTGATAAAATTTTAGTTAGAAGAATTGGTGAAGCTTCTGAGGTTGCTCATCTCGTTAAATTTTTGATAAGTGATGAAGCATCTTATATAAATAATTCGATTATTCGTATTGATGGTGGACAATATAGTAGCAATTAAAAGATGATTTTTATCATCTTTTTTTGTTAAAAAAAGAAGCATTAAATGCTTCTAAATTACTTGTTGTTTTGTTCCTTTTGGGCTAATACGCTTGATAGTGCTTGCATAATAGAAAGCTTACCATATTCATAGGTTAGTCCACCTTGCATATATAATGTATATGGTTCAACACATGGAGCATCAGCTGAAAGCTCAATAGTACTACCTTCAGTAAAGCAACCGGCAGCCATAATGACATCGCAAGGATAGCCAGGCATTGGGGCAGGCATAATGTAAACACCAGAATCAACGGGAGAAGAAGCTTGAATACTTCTTGCGAATGCTACAAGATTTGGTTTAGTTTTAAGCTCAATAATTTGAATTATATCAGTACGATATTCATTGTATTTAGGAGATATATCTTTAAATCCCGTATGTTCAAGCATGTATGCTGCAAAAACTTGTGTTTTTAATGCACTTTTTACTGCATTAGGAGCCATAAATACGCCTTTAAAAAAATTACTATTTTGGTTAAAATTAGCACCAAGTTCTTTGCCAACACCAGGAGAAGTTAGTCTGTCGGCAATCATTTCGATGTATTTAGTCTTGCCTGCAATGTAACCACCAGATGTCGCAATTCCACCACCTAAATTTTTCATTAAAGAACCTACTACAACGTCAGCACCAACGTGTCCAGGTTCCTTCATTTCAACAAGCTCGCCATAACAGTTATCAACCATTATAATAACATTTTTATTAACGCTTCTAATTACGTTAATACATTCCTCAATTTGTGCAATATTTAAAGATTTGCGAGAAGAGTAACCTCTTGAGCGTTGAATTTCTACTAGTTTAACATCGCCTTTAGCAAGTCTTTCTTTTATTTTTTCTAAATCGAATTTGTTATCAACTAAATCAATTTGTTCATAAGAAACACCATTAGCTTTTAAAGATTGGGTAGAATCACCAACAATACCTACCATTTTAAGTAATGAATCATAAGGCTTACCACTTAGTGAAATCATTGTATCGCCATGCTTAAGTAAAGCAGAAAATGCAAGATATAAAGCATTTGTTCCACTCATTATTTGGGTTCTTACTAAAGCATCTTCTGTTCCTAAAATACTTGCAAATATTTTTTCAAGCTTTTCACGACCAGAGTCAAATATTCCATAACCATTTCTATCTGTAAAATCTGCATATTCAACTCTATTTTCAATAAATGCAGATAATATACGATTAGAATTATAGAAAGCTACTTCATCAATTTTATCATAGATTTCTTTTAAGTCGATTTCAGCTTGTTTGCTTAATTCAATAACATGTTTACTTATATTTTCTAAAATCATTTAAATCACCTTTTCAATTTTACCATAAAAGGGTGATAAATAAAATGAAAAAGAAATAAATTGGTCTAATTTTGAAGAATGAATACTTTATAGTATTAGATTTCTTTTACCTTTTCCTTTAAATATTTTGGTATTTTTAAATAAATTAATATTTAGAAATATTTAGATGTAATTGAACTTTATTTAATGTTTTTTTATCTACATAACTATCAACTTCATAGTAATAGCTATTTGTTAGGTGATATAAATTTTTACATTAAATAGTTTAAGTTAATTGAAAAAGTAAATTCCGCTATGAATAGTAGAAAAAACTAAAAAAAGAAATGTAGGACTAAATTCCGCTTAAGTAAAAGGAAAAATCAGAG
>MNRZ01000059.1 GCA_001916215.1 Clostridium sp. CAG:307_30_263 | reverse complement strand
TGGTGAATATCGGTATTCTTTATCAGAAGTATTTTCTATTAGAAATGAAAGGTGCTTCAAATCTAAATCCTTTTCTGTACTCATTGAAATCTTCAAATCACCCAAAGTGTCAAGTGCTTCTTCACTTCCATAAGGAGAAACCTCATATTCTTCGGAATAATCTTGTACTACATGGTTATCACTGTCCTTTGCTTGACTGCACCCAACAATACACACCAATAACGATAAGTTTAGAAACATACATATTATTTTTTTCATTTGTCCTTATCTCCTTCCTTTTAAATTTATAATAGCAATAAAATGTCTATTTTCAATCAACTTTCATTGCAATTTATTTTTACTGTAACACATGCTCCCCCTGCTTCATTATTAGCAATTTGGATATTGCCGCCATGTCTTTCACTTAAAATCTTACTAATATTCAGCCCTAATCCCAAATGTTCAGTAGATATATCTTTCGATGATTTATAAAATGGTAATGTCGCTTTTTCAATATCAATATTTTTAAACCCGCAACCATCATCTGAAACAGATATAACTAAATTATTATTCTCTATTACTGCGCTAATAGCAATATCACTTTTTGCGTATCTAATACTATTAGAGAGTAAATTTTCATAAATCTGCATGACTGTATTTAAATTGATAAACAAGGTTATATTATCACCGCTTGTAGTAATTGAAAAATGTTTGTCATAACAAAGTGCTTCTGCTTGTCGTGGAATATCAATATCCTCTAACCTGTATAAGTTCGTCATAGCATTTACATATTTTTCAAGACGTGAAATATTTTTTGACATTACTGATATTTCGTCTAATATTTCTTCTTGTGATACTAAGCCTTTGGGAATAAAGGAAAGCAACATAGTAGCATGACCCTTTAGTAAAGTCAAAGGAGTGCGTAAGTCATGTGAAAAAGCAGCATTCAAACGGCGCTGTTCAGCAAATTGTCTAAACATAGTTTCATTATTCTTCGACAAACAATCTTTCATTTTTTCAAAGGCGTGACAGAGTTTCCCCATTTCATCATTTAATGGATATGATAATGTAAAATCTAAGTCATTTGCTTCAATTTTATGATACGCATTAGTTAATAGCTTAATGGGTTTTGATAATTTTTTTTTTTTATAAAAAAATGTTACACAACATATCATACTAATAGATAATACGATAGGAATAATTGCAATATTTAATGAACCTAAAGCACTGTCAATAAGCCTATCCCGGTTTGTAAAATTAGGTAAAACTTCGATATATACATATTCGTGTACTGGGCGTTCTTTTTGATAATCAACATTGAACTTGCATATCTCGTTTCCTTTCGTGTCAAATATTGTGTATTTTGTTTGGTCATTACTATAAGTGGCGGTAAATGAGCCATTTTCCGGTATATCATACCTCGTTGACAGATTTTCATACTTATAGTTTAAATTTATTCTGTATCTGTCAACCATTGAAATTAAAAGTATACAAATAATTATTCCAATCAACAACGAAAACAAAGCATAAAGAACAAAGGACATCCTAATACTCATGCTATTTAACCGATTGAACCATCTGCTTCTCTTTAATTTTTCCATTTATATCCGCACCCCCAAACAGTTTCAATGTAAGGTCTTTCGCCTAAAGATAAAAATTTTGCCCTAATACGTCTGATATGTTCTGTAACAACTGTATTATCACCAATGCCGTCTAATCCCCAAACTTTTTCATAAATAGTTTCCCGGTCAAAAACAATTCCTTTGTTTTGTGAAAGGAAAGATATTATATCAAATTCCTTTTTGGTAAAAGCCATATCATTATTATGATAAAACACAATACGTGAGGAATAATCTATAACCATATCTTCATCAAATTGCACCTTTGAAGATGTATTGTGTCTTTTTTCTCTGCGAAGATGTGCTGCAATGCGAGCTTCTAATTCATCAACAGAAAATGGTTTTATTACATAGTCGTCTGCGCCAATAGAAAATCCTTTTATTTTATCACTATCTTCAATGCGTGCTGTTAAAAAAATTATAGGGCATGAAACATAATCCCGTAT
>MNRZ01000035.1 GCA_001916215.1 Clostridium sp. CAG:307_30_263 | reverse complement strand
AAGGCTATTTTTTTATTTTTTGGTGAATTAAATAAAAAAAGGAGCTGTTGCTCCTAAACTTCAATCAATGAAATTTATTTTTTTACAGCCCCTTTTTTTGTTATCCTGGATTTTTTTCAAAGCATTTAAGATTGTATTTCTTTGATTTCAGACTTGTTCATAATAAAACAACAAAAAAAATTATCATCTCCTATCATAATTATGATATAATAGCGATAGGAGATGATAAGCATGGAAAATATAAGACCATCAGCAGAACTAAGAAATAAATATAATGAAATTTCTAATTTATGTAAAGAAACTAGAGAACCTGTATATATTACAGTAAATGGTCATGGTGATACAGTAATCTTAAGTCTAGAACAATTTAATCAAATGCAATCTGAATTAGAATTGTTAAAAATGCTATCCGAATCTGAAGATGATGTTAGAAATAATAGAGTTAAACCTGTTACTGATACTTTTAATGATATTAGAAAGAAACTTGAATTATAATGAAATATTCAGTTATTAGAACTGATAAGTTCAATGATCAATTAACAGATATTATTCTTTATATCAATGCTACTTTTTCTAAAAAGGAAGCCATAGAATATCTAGATTTTTTAGAAATACAAATTAATAATCTTAGTGAATTTCTTTATATTGGTGTAGTACCAAGTTATCAACCAATTGCTAAACAGGGATATAGGGCACTAGTATGTAAACAAAATATTATATTTTATAAGGTTAATGAGGAAAAAAAAGAAATAGTACTTCATATCATAGTGTCTTCAAAGAAAAATTATTTGTATATGATCTAAGTTCTGTTATCAACTGTTTTGAAAATGGCAGTTTATGCTACAAATCAAAGAATTAATTTTTAAGATGTTATCAGAGGTTAATGATAATATTTATAAATTGATTGATATTGCAATAGCCTATATTAACCAGCATATGAACTGGGAAGTTGAATTTTATGACAAGAACACCGCTCGAATTGAAATACCAGAAGTACCAGTTTATACTGTAAGAGAATTGCGTGTTAATGCTTTTGCTCATGTATAAGAAAAGCATAGGTTTGATACAAATTGTATCAAACTTTTTCATTGCAGATAGGAATTTATCCTTTTCGTCAACAACTATGGTTCTTTCCAAAGTAAGGTAGATAATTTCACATACACATGTTCATATGATTCAGTAGAGAATGTATCTAATTTAAAAATAAATATTTATATTCAAAATGGCACTATTTATAAAATTGATAAAGTTATTGGGCATTCTAACTATGGAGATTACTTACATATTTAAAGTGAAGACAAAATAATTATTCATCTTTTTAATTTCTTATGAAATAAAAAAATAAGTTTTTAATTTAAGATTGAGCATATATTTAAAATATTTCTAGAAAAATTTTTTATTTTTTTGCTATTTAATTATGGTATAATATCTTATACTGAGGTGGTAATAGTGAAAAAAGATACCAAATTTGATAATGAACGCCAACTTTTATTACTAAAAAAATATTATCAAGTGGATGAAGAAAATAAAATCATTACTATAAATGTTCATTATGATAAAGCATCTGATTTTCTTAATACAAGTATCGGAAACAATAATAATCCTATTATTAGAGATGAAGCTCTTGAAAATGTAAATAATATTATTCAAAGTATACCCGTTGTATATAAGGTTAGAATTAATTTTGATATCAAAGATTATGAAAATTATAATCCTAAAAATATTATTCAATCATTTAATGATACACTGGAATTAAATCAATATACATCAAGACGTCTTCGCCAAAGAAAGAACTTAATTGCAGCAACCTTAATATTGGTTGGCGTAATATTATTATGCTTCATGGTTATTGGTAAAAATAAAATATGGTTTGGTGAAGGTATTAAAGCTGAGGTAATTGCAGAAACTATTAATATTGCAGCATGGGTATTTGTATGGGAAGCAGTTTCAATGTTGTTTTTAGAAAAATCGGAACAAAAAATATTTGCACTTAGAATAAGAACGAGAGTAAGTGAAATATCAATGCTTGAAACTGATAGAAATAATATTTTAGCTTGTGAAACAGCTGAAGCAATTTTTGGAAAATGGGATAATGAAAGTAAATTAAAGCGATATAGTAAAATGGCTACTTTAATTTCATCGATGATTTTAATATTTACTTCTTTTTACACATTATATAGTTTAATTACTGGTATTATAACAAATACTTTCTCAGGATTTTTTCTGATTGTTGTTATTGTAGTATCAATTATATCTATTTTGGCATATTTTTTTGCGGGAATTGCAGGATTAAGAAATTATATCGGGAAGATAAATGGAATTTCAAAATTTATGGGAATTTATGTTGCTATTTTGATAGTAAATTATGTGATAACGATTATTGGACAAATAACTAATTCTAATTTATCAATTATTTTTTCAACTATTGGGTCGGTAGTAATAAATTTCTTATACATATCAGGTTATATTATTGATAAATATTATAAAAGGTAGGATATTAAATGAAAAAGAAAATATTAAGAATAGCTTTTTTTGTGATTATTACCATAATTATGATTTTAGTTTTATTCCTGGCTAATGATATTTCAGAAATTGGGCAGATTTTAAAAAAAATTAAGCCTATATGGCTTTTAACAGCTCTTGGTTTTTTAATAATTTATTTTTTTATAAATGCATTATCATTGATGATAGTTATTAAAGATGAAAATTTAAAGATAAGGGATTCATTCTTAGTATCATCAATAGAGTATTTTTATAATGGAATTACACCATCAAACACAGGTGCTCAACCTATGCAGGTTGTTGAATATAAAAGACTAGGTGTTTCTACATCACATGCAACAGGGGCATTATTAATTAATTCCGTAATTAATCAAATTGCTATTGTTTTTTTGTGTTTATTATCTTTAATATATTATAAAGAACTTTCAAAAGGAGTGGAATCAATTAAAGTTTTAATTATTATTGGTCTATCAATAAATATTTTAGTTTTGGTTCTTTATGTTTCAATTGGTATTTCTAATAAAATAAAAAATGGATTTGTTAAAATTGTTAGATTTATTTGTACTAGAAAAATATTTAAAAGTAAACTTACATCTGTAAGTGATAAATTTGAAGGATTTTGTGTAGAAGCACAAGTGTCATTTAAAGAAGCTTTTAAACATCCTTTAAGATTGATAGTGGCACTTTTATCTAAAATTTTTGCTTTAATTATATTTTATTCTTTACCCTATTTTGTATTGATGTCATTAGATATTCACTTAGGTCCTAACACAATTTTTTTAGTTATTGCAATGACAACGTTTAGTATCGCCATGACTTGCTTTGTACCGACACCTGGTGCTTCTGGTGGAATTGAATTTGCGTTTAAATCTTTGTTTATTAATCTTGCAGGTGTTACAAGTAGTGTTGCAGTTTCAGGTATGCTTTTATGGCGTCTTTTGACATATTATATTCTTATGATAATTTCTTTAATATGTTATTTCTTATTAGAATTCTTTTTTGTTAAAAGAAGTAAAAAAGAAAATTTAAGCAATAATGAAATTATTGATGAAAATTAATTTGCTTCAAATATTGAAGCATTTTTTTATCTTTAATTATTTTTTTATTAAATATTAATATAATTCGAATTTGTTTCAATTGAAAACGTTTTATTTTACTTTCTTTTGAGTTAATTCGGCTAAAATATCAAAATTTTATTTTATTTTCATTAACAAAATTATAAAAAAATGGTACAATAAAATAAATTGGGGTGATATTATGATGACTAAAACTAAAATCCCTTCGTTTGAAGAATGCATTACCATTGCTAAATATTTTTATGAATCAATGCATGATTATATTTTTTTATATGATATTGAAAAGGATGAATACGAAATATCTTATAAAGCTTATAAAAAATTCAGACTTCCTTCAAATCATTTTAAAAATGTAAAGAAAAATCATAAGCTTTATGTTTATGAAGAAGATTACCCAATTCTGCTTCATGATTTAGAGCTTGTTACTTCTGGCAAGCAAAATGAACATAATTTGGTTTATAGATGGATGGGAAGAGATTCTAAACCATACTGGATTAATTGTAGAGGTAAACTTTTAAGAGATGAAAATGGGAAACCAAAACTTATTTTAGGTTGTGTTAATGAAATTGGTAACGATAATTTAGCAAATAATATTACCGGTCTTTTGGGAGAGGAGCCTTTTAAAAAGTGTATTAAAGAAAATCAAAGTCTTGATAATAATGGCTATATTATGAAGATTGGCATTGATGATTTAAGAACTATTAATGAACATTATGGACTTGACTATGGTAATGGTGTATTAAAAGGTCTTGCTAATATTATTAAGGATAACTTGTATAATTTTCAAAATGTTTATAGCTTGAAAAATGATGAATTTGCTATTATTGATTTAAATAGACGTGGCTATGATGATGCTAAATGGCAATATGAAAAAATAAGAAAAGATATTGTAATATCAATTGTTGAACGAAAATATGAAGGTATATATACAGTATCTGGAGGTTTAATTGTACCACAAGAAGAAAAAAGAAGCGTCTCATCTATAATGCGTGATTTAGAATTTTCACTTGATATGTCTAAGAAAAAAGGCAAGAATCAACTATATTTATATAACAAGGATGATTATCAAGAATTTATTCAAAGAACACATTTAATACAGGCGTTAAATAAAGCAGTTGAAAATGATTTTAAAGGCTTTGATGTATTTTTTCAACCAATAGTTAATCATAATACGGGAGATGCTTTAGGAGCAGAGGCTTTATTGAGATTTAAATTAGATGATAAATATATACCTCCTACTAAAATTATTCCGCTTCTTGAAGAAACAGGATTAATTATTGCGGTTGGAGAGTTTATTATTAAAAGAGCTTGTCTTTTCCTTAATCAGGTTAGAAAATATCATCCAAATTTTAGAGTATCAATAAATGTATCATATATTCAAATATTAAAGGGTGTTGATTTTATAAGTTTCTTTGATATATTGAGGGATTATAATTTACCTAATGATGCTTTCATTGTAGAATTAACTGAATCAGGATATCTTGAAAGTAACGAACTTGTAAATAATGCTTGGAAAGGCCTAAAAAATAATGGCTTTGGTATTGCTATTGATGATTTTGGAACAGGCTATTCTAATATACACAATATTAGCATGCTTAACCCTAATATTATTAAAATAGATAAATCATTTACTGATGCAGCTTTAAAATCAAGTTATGATTTTGAACTTCTAAGAAATTTAATTTTAATGGCCCATGAAATTAATACCTATGTAATTGTTGAAGGTATTGAAAAGAAGGAAGATTTATTAAGAATTATAAGTTTAAATCCTGATTTTATTCAAGGTTATTATTATTCCAAACCAATATCAGGCTTTGAATATATTCAAAATATAAAGACTAATCAATTACTAAATTAAGGACTATTTGGTCCTTTTTTAATTTTATTATTGCATTTATACTCGATATGAGTATAATAAAAATGGAGATGATAATTTGACACCGTATTATAATAATGATAAGTTTCCTTTGCCTGGTGTTACAGTTGACCCTTTAGTATTTACTATCAAAGAACATAAGTTATTTTTACTTTTAAATAAAAGAGAAAAGGAACCATTTAATGATTTTTGGAATATTCCCGGTGGATTTTTAAATATTGACAAGTCATTGCTAGATAATGCAAAGCGAATTTTAAGTGAAAAAACCAATTTAAAAAATGTTTATTTAGAACAATTATATACATTTGGTGATATTGATAGAGACCCAAGATATCGGATATTATCAGTTTCTTATTTAGCTCTTTGTCCTTTTTCAGCAATTTCTAATCAAAGTTTAACGGATAATTCAAGATGGGCATTAGTTGAAGTTTCAGGTGATAAATTAAGCTTAAAAATAGATGATAAAGTAATTAATGATTTTATTGCCTTCGATCATTTAAAGATTATAAATTATGCTATATCAAGAATGCAAAATAAATTATATTATACCGATATTGCTTTCAGTCTTCTTGAAGATAATTTTACCTTATATGACTTACAAAATGTTTTTGAACTTATTTTAGGAATAAAACTTCATAAATCAAATTTTAGGCGAGATATATCTTCTAAGGTTGTAAAGCTTGATACTTTATGTAATGATAAAAAAGGAAGACCATGTTATTATTATAGGAGGAAAAAAGATGAAGATTTTAGTTGTTGTTGATATGCAAAACGATTTTGTAACAGGCTCTTTAAAAAATGAAGAAGCAATAAAGATTGTAGGACCATTAAAAAAGTTTATTAATGAGTTTAATGGTACTATAATTTACACAAGAGATACGCATGATGATAATTATTTAGAAACAAATGAAGGGCATCATTTACCAATAAAACATTGTATTATAGGTACGTGGGGTCATGATATCATTGATGAACTTACGCCCGGAACTTCTAAAATAATTAATAAAAAAAGTTTTGGCAGTGAGGATTTGGCCTGTTATATTGAATTTTTAAATATGAAAGAGCAAGTAGATGAAATTCATTTTGTGGGTGTTTGCACAGATATATGTGTAATAGCAAATGCAATTATTGTTAAAACACATTTACCAGAAATTCCAATATATGTTCATGAGGATCTAACAGCTGGAGTAACTATTAAATCTCATAATAATGCGCTAGAAGCAATGAAAAATTTACAAATTGAGGTGATTTAGATGCAGTCAGATAAAAGAAATTTATCAATGGTAATGGACTTATATGAACTTACGATGTCATATGGTTATTTTAAGAGCCATGATATTAATAAAAAAGTCGCTTTTGATGTTTTTTATCGAAAAAATCCAGAAGGTGCAGGCTATGCTATTTTTGCAGGTCTTGAACAAATTGTAGAATATATTTTAAATCTTCACTTTGATGATTCTGATATAAGATATTTAAAAGGTTTAAATTTATTTGATGATAACTTTTTAAAATATTTAAAGGATTTTAAATTTAAAGGAGATATCTATGCTTTAAAGGAAGGTACAATTATGTATCCTAATGAACCTATTTTAACAGTTGTTGCGCCTTTAATTGATGCTCAAATTGTTGAAACCGCAATTTTACTTGAGGTCAATCATCAATCTTTAATTGCAACTAAAGCAAGAAGAATTGTAAGAGCTGCTAAAGGAAGAGCTGTTTCGGATTTTGGTGCAAGACGTGCTCATAATATGGACGCAGCTGTTTATGGAGCTCGTGCGGCATATATTGGTGGAGTTTCATCAACTGCAACGGTACTTGCTGGTAAAATGTTTGGTATTCCTGTTTCTGGTACAATGGCTCATTCTTTTGTAATGTTTTATGATAATGAATACGATGCATTTAAGCAGTATGCCCTTACTTATCCAGAAAATACTATTTTACTTGTTGATACATATGATGTTTTAAAACAAGGAGTTCCTAATGCAATTAGAGTTGCCCACGAGGTACTAGAGCCGATGGGATATCGACTTAAGGGTATTCGTCTTGATAGTGGAGATCTTGCTTATTTATCAAAGAAGTGCCGAGTAATGCTTGATGAAGCGGGCCTTTTTGATTGCAAGATTGTTATTTCTAATTCACTTGATGAAAGAATTATTAATTCTTTAATTGAACAGGATGCTAAAATTGATATTTTAGGAGTCGGCGAAAGATTAATTACCTCAAGATCAGAACCAGTTTTTGGTGCTGTTTATAAACTTTGTGCTAAGGAAGAGAACGGTGCTTTTATTCCTAAAATTAAGATTAGTGAAAATGAAGAAAAAATTACTAATCCTGGTCTAAAAAAATTATACCGAATTTATGATGAAGATAATAAAGCTGTAGCTGATTTAATTGCATTTGCTGATGAAACTATAGATATTAATAATCTCAAGGTTATTGATCCTAAAAAGCCCTGGAAGAGCTATGAGTTTAAAAATGCTAATTTAAAAGAGCTTTTAGTTCCTATATTCAAAGATGGAAAGCTTATTTACGATTTACCTAATTTAAATGAAATTAGAGATTATGTTAATTATCAGTTGACAAATGAGATTTGGCCTGAGGAACAAAGAATTGAAAATCCCCATGAGCATTATTTAGATATGACAGAAAAATATTACAAAGTTAAAAATGAACTTTTGATAAAAAATAAACAAAAATAATAGCCGTTTTTCTAAAAACGTTGTATAATTTAAAAAACGGAGGTATAACATGACGCTATTTATGATTAAATTTTTTTATCTTAGAAGGGGAATTAGTAAATAATGCGTTTTTTTAAGTTATTTTTTTCGAGACTTTTGATTGTTGGACTTGCAATTATTATACAGTTAGGAGGATATTTTTTCCTTCTTCACTATTTGGAAACACGTTTTGCTTGGGTTTCAACGATGTTTACTATTTTAGGTCTTTTGGTCGCCCTTAAAATAGTTGATCATGATGAACCATCATCATATAAACTACCATGGATATTACTCGTTGTTTTAGCTCCCTTTGTTGGTGTCACATTGTATAGTTTTTTTGGAAGAAAGAAGCTAACCAAAAAAATGACATCTCGATTTGAAGATGTTTACGAGGTTACTCAAAATGCTATTCCTGAACCATCTATTGAATTAAAAAAGAATATTATGGCCTACGGACAATCTCAGTATATTTTTAATGCTTGTAGAATGCCTGCATATAGTAATTGCTATTCTAGGTATTTATCCTCAGCTGAAGTTTTCTTTGAAGCATTAAAAGAAGAATTGAACAAAGCTAAAAAATATATCTTTTTTGAATATTTTATTATTGAAAAAGGAAAAATGTGGGATGAAATTCATCAAATTTTTCTTGATAAAATTAAAAAAGGTGTTAAAGTTTATTTGATGTATGATGACATTGGCTGTGCTTCTAAAATTCCAGGTAATTTTTATAAAAAATTAAGAAAAGAAGGAATAGATGCGGTTCCATTTAATAAGTTTATTCCTATTGTATCTACCATTCATAATCATAGAGATCATAGAAAGATAACGGTTATTGATGGTCTTGTAGCTTTTACTGGTGGTATTAATATTGCTGATGAATATATAAATTTGAAGCATCCTTTTGGTAAATGGAAGGATGGTGGCGTCATGATAAAAGGGCCAGCAGTTGATTCTTATGTTGCACTTTTTCTTCAAAATTATAATGTTATGACCACCAAACAGCTTTTTATTGATGATTTTATTTCATATGAACATGAAGCATATGAATCTAAAGGCTTCTTGCAAGCGTATGGATCTGGACCAAAACCTATTTTTAAAGAAAATATTGGACTTGATGTTTATTTAAATATTATAAATCAAGCTAAAAAGTATTTATATATAACTACTCCATATTTAATTTGTGATTATTCATTACTTGAGGCCCTAGTTTTAGCAAAAAGAAGAGGAGTAGATGTTAAGTTGATTACTCCCCATATTCCTGATAAAAAAACTATGTTTATGTTGACTAGGTCTAATTATAAGCCATTACTTGAAGCGGGAATAGAGGTATATGAGTATAAACCAGGATTTATTCACACTAAGATGTTTGTGTGTGATGATGAATATGCTACAATTGGAACAGTTAATCTTGATTATAGAAGCTTTATTCATCACTATGAATGCGGTCTTTGGATGTATAAAGAAGCATCTATCTTGGATATGAAAGCCGATTTTTTAGATACAGCTTCTTCGGATGGAATTAGAATGAATCTAAAAAAAATTAGAAGACCTTGGATTATCTGTATTTTAAAAGATATATTAAAAATATTTGCACCTTTATTTTAAGGTGCTTTTTATAGGAGAAATTATTATGATAGTAACACATTCAATTTTACAAATTTTAGATTTAAAATCAGGATCTCATTCGTTTTCTGAGACTGAACTTGACCTGTCAAGTGATACGACAATTGATTATATTTTAAAAATATATAATAATACTATATCAAGTGCATCAAGAAGAAAGGGTAAGTTTACAAATGATTCAACGTTTAAAGAAAACTTGCTAAAATATAAAAAAACGGAAATTACATTTTTGGAATTTGCATCTATTGTTACTAAAGATTTGAATGATATTTTATCTCAAGTAAGCGATTCACCATCTGTTGATCTTCTTATCGGAGAATTTAGAGAAGGAAGTAGTACTTTTTTTGCAATTGTTATTCTTGAAAACAAAGAAGGTATAACACACTTAGTTGAAAATCATGATGGAAAAATTTCTAATTTGGTAGTAAAGAGTTTTTCAGGTCTTCCTCAGTCGGCAATTCAAGTTAATACATATGCCATTATTAATATTGATACATTGGAAATCTATTCTCAAGAAAAGAAAAGATTAATTAATAATGAAAAACATTTTATTTTAGAAGAATACCTACATGCTAGTTATGAGATGTCAAATAGTGAACAATTTAAAATTATAAAAAATGTAACAGCTAAGGTTTGTGAGGAACACGGGGTTAATCCTTGTATTGCAATGGCTCAGGTAAAAAACTTTTTGATAGATACGCCTGTGATTGAAAATATGAAACCTGAAGCTATTTCAGAAGTTATATTTAAAGACAAACCTCAAGCAACGGCTGACTTTAATGCTAAAATGCATTCTAAAGGAATTAATGAAAATATAAATCTAGATCGTAGCTTTACACTGAAAAAAGCCGAAAATCATAGTATAAAAACTGATTCAGGAATTGAAATTACATTCCCATCAGATACTTTATTAGATAATGAACATCTTGAGTTTATTGATGAGGCTGATGGTACAATATCAATTAGACTAAAAAATATTACTAAAATTATTAATCGTTAATTAATGAAAGTGATGAGTTATATTTTAATATAACTCATTTTTTGCTATAAAAATGTTTTTAAAGCTAAAATTTTTTAAAATCATAATTTTTAGCTTTTTTTAATGAAAAATCTTATTTTTGGAGAAAATATTTAAGTGAATCCTATAAAGCTAAATTATAGAATTAATTTTGTCATTTGTTTTTCTCAAAAGACCCTTTTTAGTGCATTTGACACATTTATACCTTGATGCTAATATCAAATTATTAAATGATTTACGTAGCTGGAGGTATAATTAAATGGTACAAGAAAAAA
>MNRZ01000058.1:1814-2819 GCA_001916215.1 Clostridium sp. CAG:307_30_263 | reverse complement strand
ATTGAGCAGGCGTCTTATTACACACTGCGTCAGATTTGTACAGCAAGAATGTTAATGTTTGGAGTAGTGGATCTGGTGATCGTTATGGTGTTTTTGGCAATTACATATCAAACAACAATACTCTCGTTAAGTGATTTGGTGGTTAATTTTTTGCTTCCGGTAAATGTTTCATGTTGTATATGTTTTCGTGTATTGTACAGCAGATGGGAAAAATCAGAATATATAGCAGTGCTTTCTTGTCTGGTATGGGTTGGTTTATGGATGATGATTGTTGCAAATGATGTTATTTATCAGAAAATTGTAACTCCGGTATGGGTGGCTATGCTGATATTGACTTTTGTATATTTTATTTTTTGTGTTCAGAAGTCATTGCTATTTGATGAAAAAATTTTGGAGGATTACACGTATGAAATTAGAATTTAAAAATGTAACAAAACAATACGGAGAAGTAAATGCTGTTAATAAAGTGAATTGTGTTATGGAAAAAGGAATTTATGGACTGCTTGGAGTAAATGGAGCAGGAAAGACCACATTAATGCGTATGCTTTGTACGATTGTTCAACCATCAGAAGGACAAATATTATGGAATGGTAAAGATATATGGAAACTAGGAGGTGAATACCGAGAAGTTCTGGGATATTTACCACAGGATTTTGGATATTATCCAGATTTGACCGTATATGATTACATGATGTACATTTCTTCTATAAAAGGGTTAAAAATACCGTTTGCCAGAAAAAAAGTGAAGCAATTATTAAATCAAGTAGGAATGGAAAAATTCAGTAAAAGAAAAATGAAGAATTTGTCTGGAGGAATGGTTAGACGTGTAGGAATAGCACAGGCGATGTTAAACGATCCGCAAATTCTTGTCCTGGACGAACCTACCGCTGGATTAGACCCGAATGAAAGAATACGTTTTCGTAATTTAATTAGTGAATTGTCGGAAGAACGTTTGGTGCTCTTGTCTACACATATTGTATCGGATATTGAGTACATTGCGAATAA
>MNRZ01000058.1:753-1795 GCA_001916215.1 Clostridium sp. CAG:307_30_263 | reverse complement strand
TTAGTATCTTCTATGAAAGAAAAGGTATGGCAATGTAATGTTTCGAGAAGTATGATAGACAAATATATGAATGAATATTTGGTTGGAAATATAAAAACAACAAAAACCGGAGCAGAGCTTAGAATTATTTCAATAGAAAAGCCAACAGAAGATGCTGTGGCTGTAGAAAAAAATCTGGAAGATGCATTTCTATTTTATTTTGGAGAAAAATCGGAGGAAAAACAAGATGCTTAAATTAGAATTAAAACGAATTTTTTCAAAGAAAATTAATGTATTTGCAATCGGATTGGCATTGATACTTGCTGTCATTTTTAGCGGATTTGCAGTTACAAGTAATCGCTATGTGGATGAGAATGGAAATGCTAGTACTGGAATTATGGCAACAAGAAAACTTACAGATAACAGACGAGCATGGAAAGGTACATTGACAGAAGATAAACTTGGAAAAGTTATAGAACAAAATAAAAATGCGATGACACAATCCTCAGAAGAAAATGCGATTTACGGAACGACATTACAACCGATAGATGATATTAGGGGTTTTATAATATCGGTATTAACACCGGATGCAGAATATGATGAAAGTGTTCTGAATCAAATTACAGAAGAAAATGTGCAAGAGTTCTATGACACTTATCATAAAAATATGGAAAAGATGGCAGAAGAATATGGAAAGACTTCTGTACAGAAAAAATACTTGGAAAAGAAATATAATGAAATAAAATTACCAGTAGAATACGAATCTTATAGTTCATGGGATACTATGATTATGTATGTAGAAACGTATTCTATTATTCTGGCAATCATAGTTGGTTTTATTTGTGCTGTTAAAACAAAAATACTGGCAGGAATAGCTACGACAGTTATGATTTATTGTATGGGAATTATATTACTTAGTGTGATTTGTTTTGGAATTATGGGAGCCAGTGGTATGGATACACCTTATCAAATGTATCAGGCATATAGTATTTACATTATGTCATATGGACAATACTATTTGTTGACAGTTGTATGTGGATTTATAGCCAGTATGCTGGCGGCT
>MNRZ01000058.1:0-586 GCA_001916215.1 Clostridium sp. CAG:307_30_263 | reverse complement strand
AATTTTGACAAATGTACAGGCAAGTGTAAAAGTCCCACTTATTTATCAGATTGGGAATTGTGTATTTCGACAAATTCCGCTTGTAATGGTAATGTATACCGTGATGGCAATAGCCTTACTGCCTTTTATTTATAAGAGTTTTCGCAGATACGGAAATAAGTAAAAATTGAGTATATCTATCATAATACGAATATATATTCGACTCAAGAAAATGCGGATATTTTTAAAGTGATTGTGTCAATTTACAATCAATTTCTATTCAATGTGGTTTTCCGGCAGATTCTGTAAAATAAGCTCAGATCAAAACAATGACGGGAGGAGCTTATGCAACAGAATATTGAATTTGAGCGGTACATTGATTTTCTGGCACGGATGATCGATAAGTACGGCGAAGAAATCTTCCGGGAGTTGGAGGAAGAAAAACAGAATAAAGAAGAAAAGGAAGCGGCAGTTTTCTGAAATACAAAATGTAAATCAGACTGTCGCTTTTTTCATGTATTTTTAAATCAAATAAATTTTAAAAGCTGATAAAAAAGAATGATAATTTGGAGAAAAATAGCATAGAATAATTTTGAGCTGATATGAC
>MNRZ01000034.1 GCA_001916215.1 Clostridium sp. CAG:307_30_263 | reverse complement strand
CGCTTCCTTAGTATACCACATTCTATGTTATACTGTCAACTACTTTTTTAAGCTTTTTATTCTTTTTTTTGTAGTCCGTTCGAATCTTTTTTTGACTCGCAACGTGTTTTATTTTACTCTTTTCTTCATCCGTTGTCAACTCTTTTTTTACATATTTTTCTCTTTCTTCTCTAGCCTATAAAAAAAATGGTCTTTTTTGACCATATTCTTTATCTAATTGTTTCTTCAAAAGCTTTCAATTCAAAGTTTTCTTCATCCTTATACTTATCTAATAGTTTTAGCATACTATAATAATCATTAGGTATAATTTTTACAAAATCATTTATTTTTATATTTTTTAAAATATCCTTAGCATATAAGGAATTTGTGCGTTTACAAAAATCATCAATTCTTTGCTTCAAATGTAATAAATCATTTTCATTTAAATCATATATACTTACTAATTCTTTATTTATATTTTCAAGATTTTCTTTTGTATTCTTTATAAAGCAAATACCTCCTGACATCCCTGAGGCAAAATTATGACCAATTTTATCAAGAATAATTGCTTCTCCTCCTGTCATATATTCACAACCATGATTTCCAATAGAAATAGCTATTGCTCTAGCACCTGAAAGTCTAACGCCAAATCGTTCACCACAGCCTCCTGCAAAATATGCATCACCTGATGTTGCTCCATATAAACAAACATTACCACTTACAATGTTAGTTTCTTCATGAGCATTAAAATTTTCACTTGGCCTTACAATAATTGTTCCACCTGAAAGCCCCTTACCAACATAGTCATTTGCATCGCCTATTACATTTAAAGTAATGCCATTAGTAAGGAAAGCTCCTAATGAATTTCCTGCATTTCCATAGCAATTTATTATAATAGTATCTTTTTGAAGCTTAATCTTATTTCTAATTATATAACCTGACAAATATGTTCCTAACGCTCTATTAGTATTTTCTATATTAAGACTAATTACTGATTTTCGTTCATTCTTTAAGCTATCCTCACATAAAGGAATAATCTTTTTCGAATCTAATGTGTTAAGCATGTTAACATCCTTATATTTTTCAAAATGAACTGAGGTTTTATTTTTTGTCTCCGGATTATATAAAAGATTAGAAAAATCAAGACCATTCATACTTAATGGATGAATTAATTCAACATGACCAATAATTTCATTTAAGGTCTTACAGCCCAATAAAGCTAAATATTCCCTAACCTCTTCAGCTATAAAATACATAAAATTAATAACATTTTCTTCTTTTCCCTTGAAATTATGACGAAGTTTTTCATTTTGCGTCGCAACACCAAAAGGACAAGTATTTAAATTACAAACCTTAAGCATTTTGCAGCCAATTGTAATCAAAGGTGCACTTGAAAAACTATACAAATCTGCCCCTAGAATCGCAGCTATAATAACATCAAAACCCGTAAGTAGCTTACCATCAGTTTCAAGTTTAACTCGGCTACGTAAATCATTCATAATTAGTGTTTGATGAGCTTCACTTAACCCTATCTCAAAAGGCATACCAGCGTGAGAAACGCTTGTTCTAGGTGCAGCGCCAGTTCCACCATTAAAACCTGAAATTAAAATCTTATTAGCACCTGCCTTAACAACACCTGATGCAATTGTACCAACACCAGCTTCACTTACAAGCTTAACTGAAATCTTTGCCTGAGGATTTGCACTTCTTAAATCATATATTAATTGTGCTAAATCCTCAATTGAATAAATATCATGATGAGGTGGTGGTGAAATAAGCTGTACACCAGGTATAGAATGACGAGCATACGCTATCCAAGGATAAACTTTATTTTTGGGTAAATTTCCACCTTCACCAGGCTTAGCTCCTTGAGCAACCTTAATTTGAATTTCTTCTGCACTATTTAAATATTCAATTGTACCCCCAAAACGACATGAAGCTACTTGTTTAATCTTACTGTTTTGATCCGTATCATATCGTGAAGGATCCTCACCACCTTCACCACAATTAGACATTCCCTTAATCTTATTCATAGCCCTTGCAAGTGTTTCATGTGCCTCTTTAGAAATAGCTCCAAAACTCATTGCCCCAACCGAAAAACGTTTTACAATTTCTGATGCAGGCTCAACATCATTAATTGAAATAGCATTTTTTCCTTCAAGCTTAAATAAATTATGCAAATTAAATATCTTACTATTTATATGTTTTGAATATTCTTTAAACAACTCATAGTCACAATGTTCAGTAGATTCTTGCAATAATTCTACAGCCTTTTTATCTATTAAAATTTCATTGTTATCTTCACAATTTAGATTATGATGTCGTTTTAACAGATCTGCTTCAATTTCCTTAATTCCAATACCGGATACTGCACTTCTAGTTCCCGGAAAATATTTTAAAACAAGCTCATATGACAAGCCTAAAGCTTCAAAAATTTGAGCACCATTATATGATTGAATCGTAGATATCCCCATTTTACTCATAATCTTTGTAATACCTTTAGTATTAGATTTAATATAATTGTCTACAGCTTCACTATAAGACATTTTAATTGCCCCAGATTTAATTTTACGATTTATAATTTCATAAACAAGTCTTGGACAAACAGCAGTTACTCCGTAGCCAACCAAGCATGCAAAATGATGAATTTCCCTTGGTTCATAAGAATCTAGAATTAAAGAAGCATGAGTTCTTAAGGACTTATTTGTTAAATATGTATGGACAGCTGAGCATATAAGCATTGATGGAATTGCAATATTTTTATTAGATGCCATTCTATCTGACAATATAATAACCGATGAACCATTGTTAATTAAATCAGCTACATTTGTACAAATATTTTCATTGGCAGATGCCAAATCTTGCTGCTTAGGATCATAGGTTATAAAAACCTCACTCGTAATTATCTTTGAAATTGCTTTAACTTGATTTAATTCATCTAAAGAAATAATTGGCGTTTTTAATTTAATTCTATTAGCATTTTTAGCTGTTGGATGGATTAAATTTTCTTCTTTCCCTACATAAATACGTTGACTTGTAATATTATTTTCTCTTAATGAATCAATAGGAGGATTAGTAACTTGTGCAAAATTTTGCATAAAATAATCATATAAAAGTCCAACATTTTTTCTAAGAACAGGCAAAGGTTTATCATAGCCCATCGCAACTGTCTTATCATTTTGATTATTCACCTGATATACAATTGCATTGTTAATATCTTCATTTGTATATTTAAAAAATGTGCATAAATCATTAAATCTATCATCATCAATATTAGGAATAATACTAAATGAATCATCTGATAACTTAATTATATTTTTTATATATTCACTATATGGATATTTACTTGCATATTTTAATTTAATATCTTCATTTGGAATAATTCTTTTTTCTTTTGTATCAATCAAAAGCATTTTACCTGGCTCAAGCCTTTTTTTATAAACAATGTCATTATCATCAATATTTAAAGAACCAGTTTCTGAATAAATAACTATAGTATTGTCCTTTTTTAAGCAATATCTTGTTGGTCTAAGACCGTTACGATCTAAGGTTGCACCAAGCTTGACTCCATCTGTAAATATAATAGCAAATGGTCCATCCCATGGCTCCATAAAAGTTGAATTAAATTCGTATTAGTCTCTTAATTTTTTATCCATTTTAGTATCCTTAGTCCATGGCTCAGGAATAAGGAGCATAATTGCCTCTTCAATACTTCTTCCATTCATAACTAAAAATTCAATAAAATTATCAACCATTGCGCTATCACTTGATGGATTAGCAATTACCGGAAGTAAATCTTTTAAATTATCTTTATAGATATCTGACTTAAACAAGCCCTCTCGAGCCATAACACCATTAACATTCCCTTTAATCGTATTTATCTCACCATTATGACAAATCATGCGATAAGGATGAGCTTTACTCCATGATGGAAATGTATTTGTTGAAAAGCGTGAATGTACCGTTGCAATTGCACTTTTAAATTTAATATCACTCAAATCAACATAAAAATTTTGAACCTGTGTAGAAACAAGCATTCCTTTATAAACAATTGTTTTAGCAGACATCGAGCAAATATAAAAATCTGAAAGCTCCAAGCTTAAGGCTTCCTTTTCAATAATCCTTCTTGCAAGATATAAATGTCTTTCAAATTCTAATTCTGTTTCACCTTCGGGTCTATCAATAAAAAACTGGTAAATACCTGGAAGAGAGTTTTTTGCTTGCATACCAAGTTCTAAAGAATTAAAGGGAACTTTTCTAATACCTAAAGCCTTTAATTTAACATCATTTAATCTATTTAAAACAATTTCGAAGCTTTTATTCTTTATAGTTTCATTTTTAGAGGTAAATATTTGTGCAACACCATAGCTACCTTCGCATCCAATTTTAAATCCTAAATCTAAAGAAGAGAAATATTCATGAGGTATTTGAACTAAGATACCTGCCCCATCACCTGAATTTGATTCAGCTCCTGTACCACCACGATGCTCAAGATGAATTAAAATATTAAGAGCATCCTCAACAATTTTATGGCTTTTAATCCCATCTATTGAAGCAATAGCACCGATTCCACACGCATCATGTTCAAACGACTCATCATAAAGACCTGTATTTTTAATATTATTCACAAATAACGCCTCATTTCCGTATTTGATTTTATTATAATTTTATAAATAAGCAAAATCAACATTTTTTTACGTTTTAGCGAAAAATTAGTTTAGTCTATAAAAAAAACCAAGAATATAAAATTCCTGGATTTTATCTAATTTGTTAAATTACAATGAAGCTTCTAATATTTCAAGAATATCTTTTTCATTCAAAGGTGCCCAAGCATTCTCAAGTCCTTCGTTAACAGCAATATGATGAGCCATTTCTTTAAGTCTTGAATTATCAATTCCTACTTCTTTTAAAGTCATAGGAATACCAATTGATTTAAAGAAATCATAAGTCTTTTCAATGGCAAGATTAGCAATCTCATATGAAGGAAGATTCTTATCAATTCCAAAGATATTAACACCATATGAAACGAAACGAGAAATCGTCTTGTCATTTAAAATATGCTTCATCCACTTTGGTGTAATAATGGCAAGACCTTCACCATGAGTGATATCGTAATAGCCACTTAATGCATGCTCAATGCCATGACATGGCCAACCTGAAGGAGCATTTCCAATTGAAAGAATACCATTACATGCAAGTGAACAATCTACCATTAGCTCTGCTCGTGCCTCGTAATCATCAGGATGTTCAAGGGCAATTTTTACATTATGCATTAAGCTTTTAATTGTTGCTTCACACATACCATCAGTTAAAATTGATGAGTCACCACAGAAATACTGCTCAATAACATGATTAATTG
Source organism: Clostridium sp. CAG:307_30_263 (assembly GCA_001916215.1). GTDB lineage: Bacteria > Bacillota_I > Bacilli_A > Acholeplasmatales > Anaeroplasmataceae > CAG-307. Next base: position 6,307 of record MNRZ01000034.1, on the reverse strand, counting down.
CATCGGCAGTTCCAGCAGCAGTTTGTTTCTTTGATACTGTAAATGTATATTTAGGATCAAGGATTGAGGCTACTGGGAATAACAATTCATCCATATATCCAATCTTATCATTTGTTTCTGTACGGGAAATTACACCACCACAATCATATTCTGATCCTGTAGCCGCAAGTGTTAAAATATCAACTAAAGGTAATGCCTTTTTAGCCTTAACCTTATAAGAAATTAAATCCCAAGGCTCACCATCATAACAAGCACCGGCGCAAATTGCCTTGGAACAGTCTATAACTGACCCTCCACCAACGGCAAGTACAACATCTATTTGATGATCCTTACACATCCTAACACCATCTAATACGCTTGTTGAATATTTAGGATTTGGTTCAATTCCCTTAAGCTCGTATATTTCAAAATCCTTTAATAGTTTAATAACCTCATCATAAAGTCCAATCTTCTTGATGCTTCCACCACCATAGGTTATTAAAACCTTTTTTCCTAATTTAGCAAGTACCTCAGGTAATGACTTAATTGCATCATGGCCAAAAATTAATCTTGTTGGTGTGTAATAATTAAAATTTTGCATTGTATCCTCCTAATTAAACTTCTTTCCGACTTCAAAAGCTTTTCCTACGATGTTTCCAAGCTCAATATAATAATGATTAACAGGATCATAGGTAATTGGTCTTAGCTTTTTAACATCAATATTTCCGTCTGTTAAAATTTCCTCATCAGCCGAAACATTAATAATTTTACCTGTTAAAATTTCTGACTTTTCATCAAAAGAGATAACCTCACATTCAAGTGCTAAAGGAAGCTCTTTAAAAATAGGTGCATTTACATACTTTGACTTTATAGCATGAAGTCCCGCCCGTGATACCTTATCAGGAATCTTATTACCTGATACAATTCCCACATAGTCACAGGCCTCTACCATTGAGGCGGTACCAACAGATACTGTAAATGATTTAGTTTGTTTCAAATTATCAGTTGTTTTATGATTTGATAAAGCAATCGCTATTTTATCAAAATCACTAATACCGCCCCAAGCTGCATTCATTGCATTAGCTGTACCAGCCTCATTATAAGTACCAATAATAAGAACTGGCATGGGATATAAATATGTTTTAGAACCAAAATCTTTTCTCATTTTTATTACTCCTTTTCACATGTACTAAAAACTGGAGCTACTCCTGTTTTAACAGCTTCGTCATAGTACATAATTTTTCTTTTAACTAAACTAATTGACTTTTCTAATTCTTCTTTTTCACGAAGTAAAAGTTCAAGTTGCTCCTGCATCATTTTAAGTCTTTCTTCAAATGTTGCAGGTCCTTCTTTTACAAGCTCCATATAATGCTTAATTTCCTTAAGCGATAATCCAGCTTTTTTAAAGCATTCGATTATTTTTACAACATCAAGCTCAAAATCAGTAAAAGTACGATAATTTGATGATTTTCTTTCAAGATTAGGAAATAACCCTTCCTTATCATAAAAACGTAAGGTTGGAATTGATAATCCCGTTTTTTCAGACATTTCCTTAATAGAATATTCCATGTAATTGTACCTCCTCTTACACTTATAGTTTAACCCTAAAGTGAGGTTTATTGTCAATAGTGTTTTTTATTTTTTTATAATTGCACATTCGCTTGTCAAATATGAAGAAGCAATACTTACGGCAATCTTTAATGCCGTTTTAACTAAATTTGCTGAGTCAACAATTCTTTCCTTTATCATATTAACATTCTTTTTAGTTAAGACATTAATGCCCGAATTTTGTTCTTCACCTGGCAAGGTATTAATACCTGCATTTTTTAGTAAAGTAATAGTTGGTTTCTTTAAAGAATTAATTAATACTTCTTCTCCTTTAGCCTCATCACCATCACTCTTTATTTTAAGCTTAAGCTGATATAGCGATATTCCGCCGCCAGCTAAGATACCATCTTTTATAGCACTCATAGTTGAATTTAAAGCTCGTTGATATTGACAAACAATTGAATCACTATCTAAAGTAGCACCAACGGCAATTTGAATTGCCTTTCCCATTAAACCCTGGAGCATTAAACCATAGGCTTTTTTTTCATAATCCTTAGTTGATTTATCAATTAAACCTTTTAAAAAAGTAGCTTGTTCATTTATATCTTCCTTATTTCCATAGCAACCTACAATAGTTGTTTTAGTCTTAGATATTAACACTTCACTACATCCACCTAAATCATCAATTGAAGCATCACGCAAATGACTTATTAAATGCTCAGTATATATAATAGAGCCTGTAAATACTCTAATATTATTAAGCTCTATGCGTTTATCATCACCAACACCAGGAGCTTTAATAAGGTAAACCTTAAAGACCCTATTTTGATTATTTTGATCAATTACCTCTTTTACACTACTTTCAAAATCATCAGCAATAATAATTAATGGGCGTCCAGCCGCTCTTATTTGCTCAAGAATAGGCAAGATATCATTAATACTTTGAAGCTTAGTATTTGTAAGTAATATATATGGATCCTCGACTGTAATTTCATTATTATCATCTAGCATAGAGGTATTTAATAGACCTTGATTAATTCTTAAACCAGTCGTTTCAATTAATTTTGTTTCATTCGTTTTGCCTTTTATTACACTAATGGTTCCATATTCACCAGCTTTTTTTATAGCATCAAATATATCATGTGCAATCGCACTACTACCACTTGCACTTAAAGCCACATCTTTTATTGTTTTATCGTCTATCTTAATTGTTTCCTTATCTAAAATTTTAAGAGCCTCTTTTAAAGCTTTATTCATTCCATCACGTAATATAATTGGATTGGCACCATTATCAATTTGCAACATTCCATCATTAATCATACTACTTGTCAAAATAGAGGAAAGTCCTCTTCCATCTCCACATTCAAGACTCATTTGATGAGAAGCCTCTTTCATGAGCTTATATCCTAAAGCTTCAAATTCATTATCAAATTTCACATTAATACCTTGAAGATAAGAATCATTTGAAGCTTTAATATCACCATTTTCATCAATTATTCTATTAAATGACATGACTCCATAGCTTGAAGCTGCTAATTTTAAGTAATCATTAACTCCTTTAAGCATTTTTTCTCGTAAAGATTCACCATACATTAACATAGCTGCCATAATAAGACCTCGATTTCTTTTTAGCTACTTTACTAGTTAATTATCATTACATTTATATTATAGTCTTAATTTTTGGCACTGTCAAATGTCAAGTGCTAATCACTTATATAACGATATCCATTATCCGGTAAAATAATTAAAATATTTTCCTTATTTTTAAATTTCATAGCTGCCATAAGACTAGCTCCTGATGATATTCCGCAAAACAAGCCCTCTTCCTCTAAAAGAATTTTACTTCCCAAACATGCCTCATCGTCCGTAATTTTAATTATGTCATCAATTAAAGTTCTATCTAGTATTGGCGGATAAAAACCTGCCCCAATTCCAGCAATTTTATGGCTTCCCTTAATACCTTCACTGATAAATGGTGATGAAGCTGGTTCAATACCAATTATCTTAGGCATAAGATTGCCTCTTTTAAAGTATTTAGCAAGCCCCATAATTGTTCCTGCACTTCCTATTCCACAAATAATAGTATCTAAATGACCTTTTAGTTCTAAATCAATTTCCCTAGCCGTCATTTTGTAATGAGCATCAATATTTCCTTTTTGATAAAACTGATTAAAATAGATTGTATTTTCTTCATTTGCTATATATTTAGCCTTTTTTATAGCACCTGCCATTCCCTCTTCTTTAGGAGTGAGAATTAGCTTTGCTTGATATTTTAATATTATTTTTTTTCTTTCAAGTGACATATTTTCAGGCATAACAATAATAACCTTATAACCTAAAAGATGGCCTATTAAAGCTAATGATATTCCCGTATTACCACTTGTAGCCTCTACTATCTTCATATTAGGCAAAAGAATACTTTTTTCCTCTAAATCCTTTAAAATCGTAATAACAGCCTTATCCTTTATTGAACCAGTTAAGTTAAAACCTTCATACTTAGCATATAGATTTCCTTTAAAATTATACTTTTTCATAATACTATTAAGTAAAATCAAGGGTCCATTGCCAATTAGCTCTAAACTTGAATTATACATTTTATCACCATATAATCTTATGTTAGAACATAAAAAAACTTCTTTCATTTAAGAAGAAGTTTTAAAATTTATTCTTTACTAGATGAATCCTCATCATAAGTATCAAGGTAGCTATGGATTTCTTTTCCTTTTTTATATGCAATAATCTTATCTAAATTAACATTTTGAGCTGATTTAAAGATATTCTTTTCAACCATTGGATTATAATCTAAGAGTTCATGAATTAAGTGTTTTGTATTAGCTCTTTGAGAGCCTCCACCTCCATTGTCACAAATAGCACAATTTTCAGTGAAGCGACATGCACATTGGATAAATTGAAGATTATTATATTTTTTCCATCTTAAAATATCAGCTTCTCTAATTAAATACATTGGTCTTATAAGCTCCATCCCCTCATAATTAGCTGAATGAAGTTTTGGTAACATTGTTTGGAATGACCCAGCATTAAGCATATTCATCAAAATAGTCTCAATTACGTCATCATAATGATGCCCAAGTGCTATTTTATTACAGCCAAGCTCCTTAGCAATACGATATAATGCACCACGACGCATCTTAGCACATAAGTAACAAGGATTCTTTTCTTGACTATTTGCAATTTCAAAAATATCAGTATTTTTTACCACTGCAGGTATTTTTAAAAGTTCAAGATTATTCATTATTACCTGACGATTAATTTCATTATAACCTGGGTCCATTACTAGGTAGGTAACATCAAATTCAAAATCAGAATGACGATGAAGTTCTTGAAAAAGCTTAGCCATAAGCATTGAATCCTTACCACCAGATATACATACACAAATATGATCATGTGGTTTGATTAATTCATACTCTTTACAGGCTTTAACAAACTTAGCCCAAATATTTGCTCGGTATGTTTTAATAATACTTCTTTCTATTTCTTGATATCTTTCCATTAGATGTCCTCCAATACCTTAAATAATTTTTCAATTTCCATCTCGGTTGTATTTTCACTTATTGAAACACGAAATGACTCTAAAGCTCTTTTTTTATCATGATAAACACTCATAACAATTTTAGAAGGAGTGTTTTTTATTGAACAAGCCGATTTTTGAGATACGTAAATATTATGATTTGATAAAAGCTCAACAATCTCACTTGCTTTATGATTTTTAATTCCGATATTAAAAATAAATAAATTTTCAAATGAATTTATTTGAATATTCTTATTTAAAGCTACTAAACTTAAAAAAATATCTTTAAGATGTAAAAGCTTTAAAATATTATCATTACGATTACTTGTCATAATTTCACAAGCTTTAATAGTTGAGGCAATTAACCCAACCGGAATAGACCCACTTCTATAAACAGTTAAGGATGACCCACCATTAATTAAAGGAATTAAAATAGTATTTTTACGTTTAAGTAAAACACCAGTCCCTGTTAATCCCCCAAATTTATGAGGTGTAAAGCTTACAAGATCTAAATTTGCAAGATTTATATCATATTTTGCAATAGCTTGCGTAACGTCACATAAATAATGAGCATGAGGATATTTTTTTACCTCAAGAGCTATTTCATTATAATCTTGTAAAGTACCAAGCTCACTATCAAGAGCGGTAGCCACCACTAAAATTACATTAGAATCAAGCTTTGTTTTTAAATCATCTAATGAAATATGACCATCTGAATTTGTTTTTATAAAATCTATTTGATAACCTTTATCTTTAAGCATTGATAAACAAGCATTAATTGAATTATGTTCAAGCTCAGAAACTAAAATTTTATTACCAAAAGCGTTATAAGCATCGACAATTCCCTTAATTGCCATATTGTTCGCTTCAGTAGCCGATGATGTATGAATAATTTCCATATCTACAGGAATATTTAAACATTTTCTTAATACTTGATTTTTGTTTTCAACAAATTGATGAGCTAATATACCAGCATTATGAGATGAATTTGCATTACCATAGAATTTAAGCTCCGCATAACATAATTCATCTAAAACTTCTTTTTTTACAGGATAATTTGCACAATAATCAAGATAAATTGGATTATTCATTTTATCACCACCTAAAACACAAGCATTATATCATTTTATTATTTTTGTTTCAATTAAAAAGAAAAAAGGATTCCAAAAGAATCCATAAAAAGAGGTAGGACACCAAATTTTAGCAAAAAAAAATGGCGCCCGCACTAGGACTTGAACCTAGGACCCCTTG
>MNRZ01000033.1 GCA_001916215.1 Clostridium sp. CAG:307_30_263 | reverse complement strand
TTTTAAAACACCAATTGCTAAAAATGGTACAAAATAAAATGAATATTTAATAGTTTTTGTTCAGCGTTATAGCCATAATTGTTTTTAGATATTTTAATTACAAATTGATATTTTGCAACTGGAAATGAGTGTGAGATGATGAAAAATATAATTGAAATAGAGCATTTAAGCAAATCATTTAAGGATGTAAAGGCAGTTAAGGATTTAAGCTTTAGAGTTAAGGAAGGTGAGTTTTTCGCTTTTTTAGGTATTAATGGGGCCGGAAAGAGTACAACTATATCAATTATGTGTGGAGAATTACCTAGTGATTCTGGTAGTGTTATCGTTGATGGAATATCAATTGATAATCATAAGGAACATATTAGCAGAAGTGTAGGTGTTGTTTTTCAAAATTCTTTACTTGATAAGGATTTAACTGTGTATGAAAACTTGAAATATCGCGCAGGATTATATGGAATTTTTGGTTCTTCCTTTGAAAGAAGATTAAAAGAATTAAGTGATATTTTTATGCTCGATTCCTATTTAAATCGCCAGGTTAAGAAATTGTCTGGTGGTCAAAAAAGAAGAGTAGATATTGTAAGAGCCTTACTTCACAATCCTAAAATTTTAATCTTAGATGAACCAACAACCGGTCTTGATCCTCAAACAAGATCAGTTGTTTGGCAAAATATTAATGATTTAAGAACTAAACAGGGGTTGACTGTTTTTTTAACAACTCATTATATGGAGGAAGCCTCAGATGCTGATTATGTGGTAATTTTAGATTCGGGTTTAATTGTAGGTGAAGGAACTCACCATGAGCTTAAGAGTAAATATGCTAGAGATTATATTATCATTTATAATGCTAAAGAAGAGAATGTAGCGCTGCTTGGCCTTCCATATGAGGCAGTAAATGATGGCTTTAAGATTACCCTAAATAATACTAATGAGGCTAAGGAATTAATTTTAAAATATCCTCAAATATTTAATGATTTTGAAATTGTTAAAGGTAAAATGGATGATGTTTTCTTAAACATAACTGGTAAAAAGCTTGGTGGAGGTAGTCTATAATGAAAGAACTTTTAAATGTTGTTAGAAGAAATACAAAATTATTCTTTAAAGATAAGGGAATGTTTTTTTCTTCAATGATTATGCCTCTTATATTAATGATGCTTTATGTTACATTTTTGGCTAATATTTATCGTGATTCAATTAATAGTGCTATACCTGAAGGTGTTTTTGTATCAAAAAGAATGATTGAAGGCTTTGTAGGTGGTTGGTTATTTTCAAGCCTACTAGCTGTATGTACAGTTACAATATCCTTTTGTTCAAATTTAATTATGATTCAGGATAAAGCATTAGGTGTTATTTCTGATTTTAGAGTAAGTCCGATTAAAAAATCAACCTTGGCTTTGGGCTACTTTATTTCATCTTGTTTAGTTACAATGCTTATATGTTATATATTTTTAGGTGTTGGTTTGATTTATCTTTCCTGTGTTGGCTGGTATTTAAGCTTTGTTGATATATTATTAATTATAGTTGATATTTTTATTCTTATTTTATTTGGTACAGCATTATCATCAATTATTAATTATTTTTTGAGTACACAAGGTCAAATGTCAGCTGTTGGAACGATTGTTACAGCTGTTTATGGCTTTATTTGTGGAGCTTATATGCCTATAAATCAATTTAGTTCAGGGTTACAAAAAATATTGATGTTTTTACCAGGAACTTATGGTACTTTACTGTTACATCGTCATTTTGCAAATGGTGTTATGAATAAATTTGGTGAAATACTTCCAAGTGAGGTTGTAGCAAATATGCGTTCTAGCTTTGACATTGATTTAACAATTGGCGGACACATTTTACCAAACTATATTCCTTATTTGATACTTGGAGGAGTTACAATTTTATTAATTATAGTTTATGTTCTTATTAATGTATATGGGAAAAGGAGGAATGAAAGATGAAAAAGAGAATTTTAGGATTTTTAAGTTTACCATTATTTTTTCTTGTGGGTTGTACAAACAAGGATGTAGCGCTTAGTGGTACAATAACTACAAAGGAAGTAGAAATAGAAGATGTAAGTAGTCTTGAAGTTTATAATATTAATCTTAAAAGTGGCTTTTCAAGCTTTGGGGCAAAGATTGTTTGCTTAAATGATGATACTAAAAAAAAGAGGGCAGTTATAACGGCTTCTTCAGATTTAATAGAAAAAGTTAGTATTAAAGAAAGTGGTGCAACTTTAAAAATAAGTGCCTCATCACATGAAAGATATCTTACAGATAGCTGTGAAATATATTTATATAATTGCGTATTTAATAGTATTAATTTAGCAAGTGCAACACAAATGATCGCCAATGATGGTACATTAAGAGAGGATAAGCTTGACATTGATTTGAAGGGCGCCTCATCACTTGAAATTAATAAACTTTCTTTAAATGAAATAGATGTAGAGCTTAGCGGAGCTTCATCTTTTAAAGCAAGTAAAATTGAACTTAATGATGCAAGCTTTGACTTATCAGGCGCTTCTAATGTTCAAATTGAAAGCTTAATTGCTGATGATATAGAGCTTTCTCTTGCCGGCGCTTCAAACTTTAAAGCGTCAGGTAGTGTTGACAAAATTGAGGTTGATGCCAGTGGTGCTTCAAAGGTAGATATGATTAATGTATCATCTTCTAAAGTATCAGGACATTTATCCGGTGCATCTAGTGGTTATTTTTCTTTTAGAGGTTCTTTAAAATTAGATCTATCAGGTGCTTCAACTTTATATTATTTAGGAGATAGTTCTAGTTTAGATGTTAGTACAAGTGGTGGATCAAGCGTAAAAAAATATAATTAAATGAAAGTATTTCCTATTTTAGGAAATATTTTTTATTTGACATGAATATAATGTATGCTATAATAAAATCATGAATTTGCTTTTTACTTGTAAAAAAAACGTGTTTTTGAAGAAAATAATGGATTTTATAATAGGATGGTAATTGTGAAAAAATATTTATCTTTATTTTTTAGTACTTGCTTTTATGATGGTTGGGTGTTCAAATGATAATCTTCAAAGAATAACGGATGATAATACTTCTCAAGCTATATTTAATTATGAACTATATAAACCTGGTACACAAATGTCTTATGCTTATTTGTGGGATGGCTATGATATGAATAATAAATTTGGTCCTAATATAGCAAAAGAAAATAAGTTAGCAACATATTTAACTTTATACGGCGATATCGAAGATTATTACTATCTAGCATACATTTCAAAAGATACTATCGCAAATGGCATGGAATGGCTTTCGAATTATGAAAAAAATAATCATAATGATACTAATAATTATCATTTTTCTTCATATCAAGATGATAACACTATTGATGGAAAATATTTGTTCATGTATCAAAATCTTAAAGATAAAATGAATGATGATATTATTTATTACAAAACTAATAATTTAAATAAAATAAAATTTGAATTAAATAATTATCAGCTTGCATATTGTGGAAGAAGAAAGGTATTTAAAATCATGAAAAATATTTCTTCGAATATTGAATTAAACAAAGATATTGCTTTATATAATCGTTATGTTCTTTCTTTTAAAGATAATGTAGCTAAAAGTTATGATTCATTTTCTCAAGAACAGACATTTTTAGATAATATGTTTGATTATAATGGCAAAATGCTTGAGGCCTTTTCAAGTTATTGTGAGAAAAAGGATGTCTTTTATTTGCCAAAATTAGGACTTAACATAGCTGGCTCTAGTTTACCTATTAGATGCAAGCTTATTGATAAAAATGAAAAAATGTATGTTTTGATTCCAAGATATGAACTTGATGGTGGAAATATAATAAATCTTTTAAGTGATGAGGTTGATTTTTCAATTATAGAAGATGTGTTTGGTAATTATAAAAGCTTATTTAGTGAGGCTTTATTTGAATATACAAAGGATGAAAATGGTAGTTTTTTAATGGCTTTATATAAATATGATGATGTACTGAAGATAATTTCTAAGTAGATTAAAAAAGGCATTTCCCCTTAATTAGAAAATGCTTTTCATTTTAGTTATGTAAGTATTCTTTAATATTATTAATAACCTTTTCACCTAAGCGGTAGTAGGCTTCATAGGATTTTCCACCAGATGAGCGATTTATTGTATAGGTATTAGGAAGCTGCCACAAATCAGGATTTCCGATTGTTGGCATTGTATCACCAAAGAAGAAGTGATTTTTATCATTCAACCATAATTCAAATGGCTCCTGTTTAAATCCTGGTCCAATTGAGGTATTAAATAATATTCTTTTACCATTCATTAAATCAAATTGTTCTTTATCTAATAATAAAACATTTTTGTTTAAAGCTAAGAAGATAGCTTCACTATCTTGACATAGCTTATTTAAATCTTTATAGGATATTTTTAATTCCTCTTCAATGTTTTCTTTTCTTGTTCGGCTATAATATGAAACATCAGCTTTAAAGAATTTTAAGGTTTTAGCAATTAAAGTACCACTAGTACCAAGTCCAATAACACCACATTTTAAATTGGTAATTTCATGAGGATATGTATCCCATTTAAGCTCCTTATAGCCTTGTAAAAATTCAACAAGCTCGTGAATAATATATTCTGCTACACCCTCATCACCATAATCTCTAATTCCTTTTACAACAATTCCTTTTAGATTAGCATATTTAATATCAACATTAGCAGATTCATATGAATATAAGGAACAGCACATACCAATATATTTTATATTAGGACAATTTTCTAAGACATAGCTATCAATTTTAGAAGTATATGATAATAATACAGCATCTGCGTCATTAATTCTTTTGATAATTTCTTCATCATTTATAGGTATATCTTTAAAATAGTTTATTTCCAAAGCATATTTATTAAGCTCTTTAAGATGAAAATCTAACATATTAATTGGCTCAATTATAACTAATTTTTTAAACATTGAATTTACCTCCATATTCTATTATAATTATCTTATAATTAATAAAAAATAAAGTCAAGGTGGTAAAATGAAAAGAATCGGATTATATGGCTGTGGCCATTTAAATAAAATAGTTGTATCATGCTATAAAAAGGGATTACTTGAAGGATATGAAATTGTAGGATGTTATAGTAAAACAAAAGAAAATAGAGAGGCAATGGCTTTAAGCTTAGGAATTAAGCCTTGTGATTCTTATGAGGAAATGCTTGAAAGAAATTTAGATTTTGTTGTTGAAGCGACTAATCCAGCTGCGACGAAGCTTATTCTTGAACGTACAATTGAAAAAGGAATTAATGTAGTTTTATTATCAATTGGTGCTTTAAGTGATGAGACATATTATGAAATGATAAAGAATAAATGTATTGCATCTAATGCTAAAATTTATCTTGCAAGTGGAGCTATAAGTGGTTTTGAGGTGCTAATGACTGCAAGACTTATGGGACTTACAAGTGCCAGTCTTACTAATACAAAAGGAGCCCGTGCATTGGCTAAGACAAGTCTATATGATCCTAAAATGGAAAAAGAAGATATGACAGCTTTTAAGGGCAGTGCATATGAGGCGATTAAAAATCTTCCTACAGGAATTAATGTTGGTGTTGCGACGGCTCTTGCTACAAGAGGAGTTCATAATACAAGCATTACAATTCAAACTAAGCCGGATTTTATAGGTGATAGTCAGTGTATTGATATTGAATGTGGTGATGAAATTAAGGCTCATCTTGATGTTTATTCTAAAAGCTCAGATATTGCCGGATACAGTGTTGTTGCCCTACTAAAGAATTTAAATTGTCCTATTGTTTTTTAAAAGGAAGTGGTATAAATGAAAAAAGACAAGGCTTTAGCTTTAGTTGATCCTTTAGTATTAAAGGGAATTTGTCATCGTGGATTACATAATGATATTTATCCTGAAAATAGCCTAGGTGCTTTTAATAATGCTATTATACATAACTTAGCCTTTGAGCTTGATATTCATCTTACTTTAGATGGCTATTTAGTTGTCTGTCATGATGCAAATCTTTTAAGAGCTACTGGTAAAGATGGACTAATAGAGGAACTAACACTTCGTAAAATAAAAGAGGAATATCAGCTTTTCGATGGAAGTGAAATTCCTACATTAGAAGAGGTTATTGATTTGAATCAAGAAAGAGTTCCTATTTTTATTGAACTTAAAAGCTATAACCATAATTCAACTAAATTAGCCTTAAAGCTTAAGGAAATACTTAAAAATGTTAAAAATAGAAAAAAATATGTTTTAATTTCTTTTTTTCCAAAATGTCTTTTTCCTTTTAAAGGTGAGGGATTTCAAAGGGAGCTTTTAGTAGGTAATGATACTTATTATTTGTTTAGCTTGAGGCATTTATTTGAAGGCGTTGATGTATCTTTAAATTTGTTTAATAAGGCTTCTGTTAGACGTTATGCTAAAAAGCATTTTGTTAATTGCTTTACTGTTGATAATGAAAGTAAGCTTGAGTTTGCAAGAAAGTTTGCCACAACCTTTACATTTGAGAAAATAGAGCTTTAAGCATTTGATTATTAAGTAAATTTTTTATATGTTAAAATATGAGGCATTGGTGGATTATATGGAAAGAAAAATAGTTGTAATAAATGAAGAAAAATGTACTGGCTGTGGATTATGTGCAAGAGCATGTCATGAAGGTGCAATTAAAATGATTGAAGGGAAAGCCCATCTTATTAGCGAATCATACTGTGACGGGCTTGGTGATTGTCTACCCCATTGTCCTAGTGATGCGATTACAATTGAAACTAAAAATGTCGCATCCTATGATCATGAGGCAGTTTTTAAAAATATGGAAGAAAGAATAATGCCTGAGGGTGAGCTTATTAACTGGCCTATTCAGCTTAAACTTGCACCTGTTAGGTCGCCTCTTTATAATAATGGCCATCTTCTAATTGCAGCCTCTTGTACAGCATTTTCTTATAAAAACTTTTATAAGGATTTTATGCATAAAAGAGCATTACTTATCGGTTGCTTTAAGCTTGATAATTATGATTATACAAGAAAGCTTAAGGATATTTTTGAAAATAATAATATTAAGTCAATTACTATTGTTAGAATGGATGTTCCTTGTTGTGGAGGATTAGTTAAAATGGTAGAGGATGCTGCTAAAATGATTAAATATCAAATTCATATGAGCATAAGGACAATTTCAACAAAGGGGGAATTAGTTGATGCTAGAGCCAAATAAGGAAATTCTTATTGCTAAAATAATTGGTCTTTTAAATGGCCTTGATGGTGAAGGAGTGTCGTTTAAAGAGGAGAATATGTTAAGAAACGCCTTAGACGCAATTAAAAATAATCGTGATTTAACTAAGTATATTACTTTTTTTGATGAAAAGAAAAGAGAATACTTACCAAATTGTCTTACTTGTCAAAGTCCATGTGGAAGAAGCAATGATTATTATATTAATAAACAATCTGATAATCTTAAAAAGGAACAGGAACTTTTAGATTTTTTTAATAATTATAGTGATAAAATGCCTCTTGAAGAGGTTATCTATCAATTAATAAAGATAAGTTGGTAGTTTATTTTTATTGTAAATTATGATAAAATAAGAAGGCTTGTGCCTATAGCTTAATTGAATAAAGTGTAACCCTCCGAAGGTTAAGAGTACGAGTTTGAATCTCGTTAGGCACGCCATTTTTGTTATAAAATTCATTTAATATAAGGAGACTATATGGAAAAAATAATATTAACAGGAGACAGACCTACAGGACATCTTCATATAGGTCATTACGTAGGAAGCTTAAAAAGACGAGTTGAGCTTCAAAATTCAAATGAATATGATGAAATATATATTATGATTGCCGATTCACAGGCTTTAACTGATAATGCAGAAAATCCAGATAAAATAAGAGAAAACCTAATGGAGGTTGCTCTTGATTATTTATCAGTTGGTATTGATCCTAAAAAATCAACTATTTTTGTACAATCAAGAGTTCCAGCTTTAACAGAGCTAAATATGTATTATCTTAATTTAGTAACAATTTCAAGACTTCAAAGAAATCCAACGGTTAAAAATGAAATTAAATTAAGAAATTTTGAGGCATCTGTTCCTGCAGGATTCTTTACTTATCCTGTTTCACAGGCTGCAGATATTACTGCCTTTGACGCGACTACAGTGCCTGTAGGTGAGGATCAAATGCCAATGCTTGAGCAAACTCAAGAGATTGTTCATAAATTTAATAGTATTTATGGAGAAACGCTTGTAATGCCTAAAATTTTACTTCCTGAAAATCAGTCTTGTTATCGTCTAGTAGGAACTGATGGTAAGGCTAAAATGTCTAAGTCACTAGGTAATACAATTTATTTAAGTGATGATTCAAAGACAGTTAAGCAAAAGGTTATGGGAATGTTTACTGATCCTAATCATCTGAAAGTTGAGGATCCCGGTAATACAAAGGATAATCCTGTTTTCATATATTTAACCTGCTTTGCAACAAAGGAACATTTTGAAAAATACTCTCCAGAATATCAAAATCTTGACCAGATGAAAGCTCACTATGAACGTGGTGGCTTAGGTGATATGAAGTGTAAGAAGTTTTTATATAACGTTCTTGAGGATATTTTAACACCAATTAGAGAACGTCGTAGATATTATGAGGAGCACCTTGATGTTGTTTATAAAATTCTTAAGGAAGGAACTGAAAAAGCTAATATTCGAGCTAATAAGACGCTTGAACGTGTTCGTCATAGTATGAGAATTGATTACTTTGAAGATGAAAACTTCTTGAAAGATAATATTGCAAGATATAAGAAATAATATGAAAAGAAAAACAAAGCTTATATTAATTATTTCTGGTAGTGTTTTATTATTACTTATTTCAGGTATTTTCATTTATTTAAACGTATATTATAAGGCTGTTGATGTTGATAATTATTTAAAATCAAGTGATACAGTTAAGGTAGAAGAAATAAAAGAGGGGTATATGTTTGATTCTGCCTCAGATAAAGCTTTAATTTTTTATCTTGGTGCTAAGGTTGATACTAAGGCTTACGCTCCTTTATGTTTTCAAATGGCAGAGAAAGGTTTTGATGTATTTTTACTTGATATGCCCTTTCATTTTGCGATATTTGATATGAATGCAGCTAATGATATTATAAAAAATTATAGCTACAGCTCTTATTATGTTGGAGGACATAGCTTGGGTGGCGCAATGGCAGCTAATTACGCGGCTAAAAATGCTAGTAAGCTAGATGGTCTTTTATTACTTGCGGCCTATCCAACGAAGGATCTATCAAGTACGGATTTAACTGTTTTGACTATCTATGGTGAAAATGATGGTGTTTTAAATCGAAATAAGATTGAGACAGGAAGAACACTTATGCCTAAGGATAGTTATGAATATGAAATTAATGGTGGAAATCACGCTCAGTTTGGTTCTTATGGCAAACAAAAGAATGATAATGATGCTACCATATCTTCAAAAGTACAAATAGAAGAAACAATTGGTTTTATTGTTAAACATTTTAATTAAAGAAGTTGCTTTGGCAACTTTTTTATGCATTTTAAGGTATAATAGAAATGTAATTAAAATTTATGAGAGTGAGGTTAAGTTTAAGCATTCATTATTAATTAAAAATAAATAGTCAAGACTTGTATATAATCTTTTTAATACTAAAATAGTATCTGATGTTAAAAAGGAGCTGTTATTATGTATGAAGTAAATGTAATGGTATATGGAGTGGGAGAAGATTTAGGCTATAAAAGATACTGTTCAAATGATGAGTTAGAACAATTACTTAGAACCTGTGATTCATCGGAAATCGAATATAAGGAGCTAAAAGAAACTAGATATTCAGAATCAATGGAAACTTGCTTCTGTCCTTATTAAATTGAAAATGGGATATAGGCATATTATAAAGAAATTTATACTTGCAAAGATTGCTATAATAAATACTTTGTAAAGCTATGAAAGAAAAATATTTTACCTGCATTATAGCTATAAATGAACAAGGATTCATTTATACGCAAATAAATCCTAAAACTAAAAAGTTTTGTTTTCCTATTGTAGAAGAACCTAATAATACCTTTGATAGAATGTTTATAACATCAGCTTTATCAAATTTTGTTGGACCTCATCATTTGCCAACAGGATTAAATTATAAAGATATAGAATACACCTATAACAAAGGTGATACAAAAGTAATAATAAGTTATGTTGAACTTTCATTTAAAGGAAACAAAAACTTCGCTTCAAATTTAAAATCAATATGGCTTCCACCCTATTATGCGATTGAAGAAGCCTATAATGATGTATCTAAAAAATACCTATCGTATTATAATCAAGATAATATGCAAAAGGATATATCATACGATACAAGAAAATTATTTGCTAAAGAATTTATCCTTAATAACATTGATTATTATAAGCAAATAATTGATTTTATTAAATACGTTATAGCTAATAAAATTAAAACAGGCTGTTTAACCTCTGATGAGGCAATCTTAAGAAATAAAAAAAATCCATATATAATGAAATATAGGGATTTTTTTACTAAAGAAGTAATTAAAGCTTATGAGTTTTATAATATAGATTAGTAAATTTTTAAAGTGGTGTTAGAAGCTAAACTTTTATGTTAGGTAAGTCAGCATCACTTTTTTTATTCTTTATAGGTGTCGTATAGTTTTATTTCAATCAATCTAATTTCAAGAGGACTAACTGTAGCGTCAAATGATAATTCTTTGTTACTAATAGTTCCTGTTTTAAATTGAATTTGCGGAGTTGATAGATTCTTTAGGAAATCTTTTGTTTCAGGATCAGGTAGACCGAAAAAACCAGCATTTTCTGCTACATCATAAATCGAACCACTACTACGATTAATATATGTTTGCTTTAAATGATAGCTCTTACCTGGAACATTTTTAAGGTTAATATTAAATATTATATTTTTATTAGCCGCAAAAGGAATATATCTATTATGATATGAAAGCTCGAAGTAATCACCTGAGGCGTATAGATTAGAAAAATGTTCATAATTATAAAGTAAAATAATTATATCTTGGTCTCTTTTAGTAATAATAATTCCTTCGTTTTGGAGAATTATGTCTGGTCCTAACTTTGATAAAAATTTATATGCGTAAAAAGCAGGCTTTCTAATACCATTAACAGTATAAAAACCGAGACCTCCATGTAGCATATTATTTGGAAGTTGCGTTTCATCAATTAAATCGGATAAATACCAATGCCCATATGAATCAAGACGATTTAGATTTTCTAAAATATTTTTTACAATATAACAAGAACTAAATATAGTATCAGAAAGAAGATTACGATGAGAGATTGTAAAGTTGAATTCGGTTAAATAAACCTTTTTACCATAATAGAAGTCTGGTGATTTGATATAATCAATAAATTTTTTAAAATTATTAGGATCTGTTGGAAATTGTTCTTTATTAATTTGTTTAAAATAATTTGAAAAATTGTTTTCAAAATAATGAACAATTAAAAAATCAGGATAACAGTCATTATTTCTGGCATAGTCTAAAAATTCCTTGTCAAACTTTTTAGTTTCATCGCAAAGTGGAAGAAGACTAGGGCTTCCAAATTCAATTTTAGAACTTATTTGTTTAATAATATTATATATTTCCTTATATAACTTTAAAAAATGAGGCGTATCTTCGACTCCGTAAGCATATTTTGAGGTATCTGGTGCATTCCAAAAAGTGAAGGGCCAAGATTCAACCTCTTTAATACCATATCTTTCAATCAAGTGAATAACTAAAGCGTTGATTAGCTTTAAGAATTCCTCGTCATTATTTGGAAGAGAGACAATCATACCATTATCATAATGAGGCATATTATTTGTTAAACAACTTGGCATGTAACTCAATTGAATTAAGGGTTTTATTCCAAGTTTCATAATATAATCCAGTACCATATCAATATAGAAAAAGGAATATGTAAAAGTATCTCCTCTTTTTTTTATCACATGCATAGTATCATCTAAGATACCATGAAATTTTACATATTTAAAAGGAATTTCACTTAAAAGATCCTCAATCATTTCTTGATGAGGCTTTGAAAGAAAATCGAATGCTCTACTTACGGTAAAGAAATTAAGATAGGTAGGCTTTAAAGGAGAAGAATTATTGCAGTCTGCTTCAAAATCCTTAATAATAGAATTTTTATGTTTTTTTAAAGGTAAATGATATTTCTGATCATTATTTTTGAGTAACTTATCTAAATATTTATTAGTGTCAAACTGAGTTAGTAAAATGCCACTTTGTGAACTTGATGTTGTACCTTTACGATATTCTGTTGGTGTAGTATTATAAATTTTTTTGAAAGCTCTAACGTAACCACGTGCATCAGTGAATCCAAATTTAATAGCCATATCATCAAGTGTTAGCTTGTTTTCTAAGAGAGTAGGAATTGATTTAGAAATACGAAGTTCGTCATAATAATCTTGGAAATTATTACCAAAGTATTTATCGAAGAAAGAAGAAATATAAGGGACGGTCAAATCAAACACATTAGAAAGTTCTTTAAGTGTAATGCCTTTATTGTAATTATCATTTAGGTATTTAATTATTTCTCTAAGTCTTGCCAAATATTTTTTAGGCTGTGGTTTTTTAGAATTTGAAATAACACGATATTTGTTCATGAATTCAGCAAATAAAGAGTATAGAATTGATAAGTTAGCATAGCGGCTATTATCTTGATATTTTAAATTATAGTTTATTAAGGATGCAATTAGCGCCTTAATTTTTTGATAAGGAGTTTTATCAATTTCTAAAGATGAATTACAATCAAATGTTAGACCTTCTCTTTCATCCTCGGGAACTCCTAACTTTTCAAGGTCAATTTGGACTGATAAAATAACAGCATCAGAACCATGAAGCTCATGAATATCATAAGCATTAGTAAGTATAATATCTTCTAGATTCAATACAAACATGTGATCATTAATAACAATTTCTGTATATCCCTCCAAAACGTAAATAAGCTCAAGCTCCTGGTGCCAGTGAGGCTTGATATCACCTAGTTTATATATGAAAATTTTTAGGGGAAGACTTTCATCAAATTTAAAAAGTTCATATTTTATATTTTCCATGCCTTAATTATAGATTAAATAAGTATATTTTTCAACATAAAGTACAGATTTTTAATATTTTTCGATATTGTGAAAACGCTTGAAAGTGCAAAAAGTATTAAAAATCAGTCTAAAAAAAATAAATAAAAGCGTTTTCACTCTTTTACGAAAAGTATATAATATTGTTGTAATGTGTGGTAATGCCACATATCTTGGAAAGGAGGAGTATGAATTTGAATTCATACGACTAAATTTTATGAAAGAACCTATTTTTAAAGCAACTCATATCGTAAAGCAATTTGGTCCAACAATTGCATTAAATGACGTTGATATTGAAATTTATCCTGGTGAAATCCGCGGTTTCATTGGTGAAAATGGATCTGGTAAATCAACAATGTCTGCGATTATGACGGGTATTTATCAAAAAACAAGTGGTACAATGGAGTATCATGGTAAATCTTGGGAGCCAACATCAATGGTTGAAGCTCTTGAAGGTGGAATTGGTATTATTGTTCAGGAAAACGGAACAATTTCGGCAATTAGTGTTGCAGAAAACATTTTCCTTGGAGAATTAAAGCAATTCTCTGGTGTTAATTATTTTGAGGAAAAGAAGATTGAAAATTTTTCACCTCTTTATAATTTAGACATGAAGGATTTTGACACTAAAAGTAAGGAATATTTAGATAAGATTTCATCAGTAACAAAGGAAGAAACTAAGCCTATTCTTAAAGAAGCTTCAGCTGTACTTAAAGAAATGCATAAGAATTTAAAAGATGAGCTTATGCGTACTAATGAAACTAAAAAGCAAGAAATTATTGCACGCTTTGATGAAGAATCTAAAAAAGAATTTGATAAGCTTCAAAATGAATTTGAACTTATTAATAAAAAATATGAAGCAAATGAAGAACATCTTGATGATGTAATCGTCCAAAGACGTAAGGAAAACGATATTAAGGAAGCTAAGGGTACTTATAAAAAGGAAATTAAGAAACTTTATAATGTAACCTATATGAAGCTTGATTGGCTAAAAAGCGATGTTCAGTATTTAAAAAATCATTACTTAAATGCTATTCATGATTTGAAAAAGCCTCATGAAAGTGTTTCTTTAAGAAAGTTTAAAAATTTCTGGTTAACTGCTATTTTTGGATTATTTGTTAATGGTAAGAAGCTTCGTAAGCATGCAGGATATGCTTTATCGAAGATTGGTGTTAATGATATTCAACCTGGAGTAATTACAGCTGCTTATGATATGCAAGCAAGAAAATTAATTGAAATTGCTAAATGCTTAAATAAAAATCCTGAAATATTCATTGTTGATGAAACCACAACTGCCCTATCAGAAACAGGTCGTAACTTATTATATAAAAAGATGAATGATCTTAAGAATGAAGGAAAGTCAGTACTATTCATTTCACATGACCTTGATGAATTAATGGAAAAATGTGATACTTTAACAGTCCTTCGTGATGGTAATATTGTTGCAAATCTTGATAAGGCTAAAGGTGAATTTGATGCTGAGGCTATTAAGAAGTATATGATTGGTCGTGAACTAAAGGGCGATTATTACCGTTCTGATTATGATGGCTCTTATTCAGATCAAGTAGTATTAAAGATGGTTGATGGTATTGAAGGAAATCAATTACGTCACGTAAACGTTGAACTTCACAAGGGTGAAATTTTAGGTATTGGTGGTCTTTCTGAATGTGGTATGCATACTTTAGGTAAGGCTTTGTTTGGAAATATTAAGATTGAAGGTGGATATGTTTACACTGGTGAAAATCTTGATAAGTTGGTTAAGAGTGAATCATTTGCGATGAGTCAAAAGATTGGCTACCTTTCTAAGAACCGAGACGTTGAAGCATTATCACTTAAGACTTCGATTTTTGACAACATTGCAATTGCATCTATTAATAATATAGCTAAGCTTAATTTCTTAGTTACAAAATCAGATGAGAAGAAGCTAGTTAATAAAGAGGTTAAGGAGCTTCAAATTAAATGTAATTCACCACAGGATTTAGTAAGTAAGCTATCTGGTGGTAATAAGCAAAAGGTATCACTTGCTAAATGGATTGCTAACGATTCAGAAATTCTAATTCTTGACTGTCCAACTCGTGGAGTTGATATTGGTGTTAAACAATTTATCTACCAGCTTCTTTATAAGATGAAGCAAGAGGGTAAATCAATCATTATGATTTCTGAGGAATTACCTGAGTTAATTGGTATGTCTGATCGTATCTTAATTATGAAAAATGGTGAAATTACTAAGGAATTTACCCGTAGTAAGGATTTAACCCAAGAACAAATCGTCGAGTATATGATTTAGAAAGGAGAACATATGGAAAATAATTATGGATTTAAGTACTTTAACGAGGAAATAGTTAATGAAGTTGTTGCTTTTTATGATTCTAAATCAGATGACAAGGAACGTGCTTCAGCGTTAAAGGCTAAGGTAAAAGAAAACTATAAAAAATTAGATGCTTCTTTAAAAGAAGAAAATAAGGCTAGACTTGCTCAAGCGAAAAATGATTATTTAGCTAAATTAGCTGATCTTGATCATGAATACGAAACGAATATGCAAGAAAAGCTTGAAGAAAATAAAAATGCTGATGACAAGGAATTAAAAAATATTAGGGTTGGTCTTGCAACAGTATGCAAGAGAGCTAAGATTAAAGAAAATAATTCTTACGTTGAGCAAACTCGTTTAATTAAGATGAAGCGAGTTTCACTTCATCAAGAATATGTAAAGCTTATTTATAATATTACGGGTAAAGTTTCACCTGTAGATGCCTTAAGAGCCAAAGCTTTAGAAGATGTTGCTGTCTTTAATTTGAAAAGAACTCTTAAAAACAAGAAAATGTGGATTAATTTAGTACCACTTCTAATGTTAATTGTAATTATTGCAGCTTATGCAATTGGAAAGTCAATAACAGGCTATAATGGTGATTTAGGCGATGTTATTAATAATGGTATTTTCGTTGCGGTTGTTGCAACAGGTGCCGTCTTCATCTATTCACAAGGTGGATTTGATATGTCACTTGGTAATGCATCTTTGATGTGTGCTACCATTGCTGCTTTAATGTATAATTCAACTCAAAATCTTGCCCTATCTTTAATCGTTGCTATTGTCGTTGGTGCTGGTCTTGGTATTATAAACGCTATTTTAGCTACAATGCTTAACTTGCCAGTAATGGTTATGACCCTTACAATGATGAATATTCTATCTGCTGTTCATGAAGCAATTCTTGATAAGTTTGGTGGATTAATTAATGTTGATTCAGGAATGCTTTCAAGTCCATGGGCTTATGCAGCATTCTTACTAGTATTCTTCGTTCTTTGTTGGTTTATTTTTAACTATACTAAAGTAGGAAGAAGAAATAAGTTTATTGGTTCAAATAAAGTAGCAGCTAAGTTTAATGGTATTAATCTAATGCGTGCTGGTATCATTTCCTTCGCTATTTCTGGTGTTGGTCTTGGTATTTGTGGATTTATCTTCGCTTGTTCAATGTCTGGTACTAAATATGGTGCTACAACAGTTTTAAGTCAAGTTGGTCTTAACGTTGTAATTGCTATTGTATTTGGTGGTATGACTACAAGTGGTGGTCCTAAGTCAAAGGTTAGTTGTGCAATCATCGGTGCATTCTTCTCAGTATTCCTTGATGAATTCTTCGCAGCTATTTCAACTCCAACATTCCAAGTTGGTTCATACTCATTTATGGTTAAGGGTATCGTATTTATTATCGTATCACTTGCCAATATGTGGGATACAAGAAGTAATATGTTAGCTTCAGGAGGTAGTATACAATAATGAAATATGTAGAGCCTATTAAGTTTAACAGTAAGTCAATTGTTAACAATCCTACTGTTAAAAGAAAATCTAATAAACTATTCTGGTCATTATTTTGTCCAGTACTAATGATTTTAATTGCATCTGCCTTATCAAATATGAATGGTACAGGATTATTTAATATTGGTAGTGCATTTGATAACTTCTCAAATATTTTGATTATGGGTCGTACAATGTTAATGACTCTAATCGCAGCGTTAGCCCTAAATACTAACCTAAACTCAGGTCGTATGGACTTCTCATTAGGTGCAACAGGAATCTTAGCTTGCTTATTTGCATCTTTAATTGTTCCTGGTGTTGATACAATTAGTCATATCTTTGCATTCTTATTCTTAAGTATTTTATTTGGTATGATTCTTGGCTTTATTCACTCTTTAGTTTTAATCTTCACAAAGCTTCCTCCAATTGTTATTTCTCTTGGTATGTGTTTAGTTTATGAAGGTATTGCTAAGGTAGTAGCAGAAGCAACTGGCTCAACTGGAACTGTAAACCTAACAATGGGTTCACACACAACAAGCTTTTTCCAAGAGCCAATTATTCTAATTCCATTATTAATTATTGTGTGCCTATTTATGGCTGGAGCATTATGCTATACAAGATTTGGTTATAATAAACTAGCTTTAGTTTATGATCAAAAGATTTGTGTTGATACTGGTATTAATGAAATTACTCATTGTATCGTTTCATTCATTATCGCTGGTGCATTAATTGCAATTTATCAGGTAATGAGTTCATGTGGTACTTCAAGTATTACAATCAATACTAACCTTGCATCAAGTGGTACTGTATTTAAAAACTTCTTACCAATCTTTATTGGTGGTATTCTTGCAAGATATAGCAACCAAATTGTTGGTCTATTACTTGCAGTTGTTGGTACAACTTGCTTATACACTTATGGATTTGATAACGCCTTCACTTCAACTGTATCAAGCTTATTAAATGGATTTAGCGTATTCGCAGTTCTAGTTTATATGGTTGATAAGCAACGCTTCATCAACTGGATTAAGATGAGAAAGTATATTCGTAAGGAAAAGAGATTAAATCCGCAAAAAGAAGGAGCTGATTTAAATGAAAAAGCCTAATAAATTAGTTAAAGCTGGACTTGGAGCTTTAGTTCTTGGTACAGGATGCTTTGCACTAGCATCTTGTAACCTTGAAAAGCTATTCATTTACGGTGGAAGTACAATTAATCAGGATGATATTGAGTCATTTGATGGAACAAATAATGCAATTTTCTTTTCCCTTTATAATTACTATGGTTATGAGGGTCAACATTTTACAAATAAATGGTTAGGTATGAATGATGCACTTGCTGATCATGGTGTGACTGTTACTGGTTATGAAGGACAAAAGGACGCTCGTAAGTTTAAAATTTCAATTGACCAAGCTAAAACAGATTTACCATCTGATACAGAAATTTACATGGTAAATAACCAAAACTGGGATTCTGGTATTCAATATGATAAGCCATTTAAGAAATATCACCCAATGGCTGTTATTTCAACTTGTAATGGTGTTGAATTTGCTTCATCTCCAATTCTATCATCAGGTGATGCTATTTCAAATGCGACAATGGGTGGTTTCTCTGATGCTTATCGTGAAGCCTTTGTAAATGGATCTTTAAGATATTTAGTGGCTAAATATTCAGCACATATTCTTCCAATCTTTGCAGCATCTGTTGATGCCGTTGATAATGGTCAGGCTATGAAAAATGCTGATGGTACAGCTTTAAGATTAAGTATTACAAACTGGGCTATTCAAACCTTAACTGAGTATGACAAAATGAGCGCAGTTGATTCGGTTTCTAAGGAACATCCAACTTTAAGAAAATTAAATGTTGACGAATTCTTTGATAAAAACTCTTCATCTTATGGTGCTGAAAAATTATCAAAGTGGGTATCTGATTCATCTAAGGAGAATATTACAGCTTTATATAATGAAAACGGAACTAATGAAGCTGCCGATAAAGCTTCTTATAGAACTGGTAAACAAATTAAGTGTGGTATTATTGCTCCATCAAGCGTAAATGATACTGTTCAGAAATATATTGATTATATTAAGGACTATTTAGCTGAAGCTTACAATGTTACTATTTTGCCAGTTGGTGCAGTAACTTCAACTAATACACAATCAGTAATTGCTAAGCAATTATGTAATCAAGGTGCTGAATTTGTTATTTCTTTGCAGGATGATACAGAAAGAAATAGAGCAGCTGAAATTTGTAATGAAAATAAAGTATTCTTCTCAATTGGTGGTTCTTGTCAAAATCTAATTGATTATGATGCAATTAAGAATTTACCTTATTATGTAGGTTCAATTGGTACATCTCCTGAAGAGGAAAGAAGAGCTGCTAAGGAAATGACAGAGTATTATTTACAATGTATGATTAAGCGCAATGAAGGAGAAGATGCTTTAAAGCAATTCCAAATTGAGTATAAGAAGCTTGATACTACAACTACTCAACAATTATATTATGCTGAATTTAAAAAGGAAGAGGAAGAATAATGGCTACATATTCAATCGATTTATGTGTTAAATCTTTGGCAAGAAAGACCAAAATAGAATTAGTAATTCCATCATTAAATCTTCAAGGCTGTTTGAAAAATAATGATGATAACTATTATCAAAATAGTGAAAAGAAATATCCATTGATTATTTTTCTTCATGGTTTTGGTGATGATTTGAATGGTTGGCAATGCAATACTCCCATTATAAAAATGTGTGAGGAAAATGGTGTTGCGGCCTGCTTTATCAATGGTGAAAATAAGTGGTATTTAAATATGGGTCCAATTGATGATTTCTATTCATTAATTGAACGTGATGTCACTGATTTTCTTTATGGTAATTTTAAATGCTTGAGTAAGGACATGCCCCTTATAATAGCAGGTGTATCAATGGGTGGATATGGTGCATTATATCATTATTTAAAGAATACTGATAAATACGCTGCTTGTGTTGCGCTTTCTCCTGCAACTAAGCCTGATTTCTTAGATGAGGCAAAAATTGGTAGTTTAAGAGATCTATTCTTAGCTAAAAAAGAAGAAAACCTAAATATATATTTATCAATTGGTACAAAGGATTTTATCTATGCTCCATCTATGGATTTAAATGCTTTCTTAAAGGAAAACGAAACAGGTGTAGCATATAGAGTTGTCGAGGATGCTGATCATTCTTGGACATTCTGGAGTAAGGAAATACATGAGGTATTTGCTTACTTAAAAAAATTAGATTTTATTAAATAGGAAAAGGAGATTTTTAAAATGAAAAGAAATAGTTTAAAGGTATTAAGTACATTAGGAATGTTAGGACTTGCAGGTGTTGCACTTGTATCTTGTGGTAAGAAGGAGGGTCCATCTAAAACAACTCCAGCTGACACATCTAATAAGGAACAAGTATTTGACCCATCTCAATTAATTGCTGGTTTTGATAAAAATTTATCAGGAACTGTAAAATTAACATATACAGCAAATTATAATGTAGATGTTAATTCTAATGGTGGAACCGGTAATATGGATTCATTTAAACATCAAATTAGATCAACAACAACTGTTGAAATGGATCTAGGCTCTGACCTTTATATTAAAACATCAAAGGAAGCTAAGGATTTATTAAAGGGTGATACAGTTACTAAGACTGAAGAACTCCTTTATAAATCAGGTGATAAGTATTACTATGAAACATCATCAACTGCTTCAGTAGAAGTTGCTGCAAATGAGGCAAGTGCTAAGGTTAATGAAATTCTTGGCAATGTAACTTTAGAACAAGCAGGTAAGATTGATTTAGGTGCACTACTTTATAATAAGACTGATAAGCAATATGAATTTGATTATTTATCATTTAGTACATCAGTATCAGCTGATGATGTATTTGAGGATGATTCAATTGTATATAGTAAAGGATCTAATGGTGGATTAAAGGTAGAAGCTAAGCCTTATTATGTTGGATATAAGACAGATGGTGGTTATTCAGATTTTTATAATAAAGCAGATGGATATGCAGCTACATTAAATCTTGAAACTAATAATAAAGGACAAGTTACATCATGGAAGGAAGTATATAATAAAGCAGCACTTGATTTTGCAATTATGTCAGTTCCTCCTACAGTAACTATTACAGGTGAAAGAGGATTTACAGCATCATATGGTGAGGCTATTACTAAAGCTTCATCTTTAAAAAGAGTTGCATCAACTGCATCTTATAAGGACGCAACTGGTGGAACTTATGTTGTTAAAACTTGTGCAAGCGGTGATTTCCAACATATGACAGATGTTGCAAATGGTGGATCATTAGAATTAGGTAAGGTTATTTGTGTTAAGGCAACTCCAGCTGAGGGAAAAGTGATTGATAAGATAACAGTTAATGGTTCAACTGAAACTTTAATTGACCCAGAAAAAGCTGGTGGATGGTATTGCTTTAATGTTGCTGTTGGTGAAAATAAAATTAATGTAACATTTAAGGATAGTGCAGCACCTGATACTCCTGCAGCTCCAACATTAAAATTTAAGTATAATGGTACTCATTCAAATGGTACTGTAATGGATATTAATTTATATGATGATAATACATATACAATTACATGTCCTGCATTTGGTAATGCAGTTGCAGTAAAAGGAACTTACACAATGAAAAATGGTGTTCTTACTCTTTCTGCTAAGGCTGAAGATATTAAATATATTCCAAATGCAAATAGAACTAGTGTTGAATTTACTGTTTCTGCAGATTTTCAAACATTAAATACAAACGCATTTTTCGATTCAACTACTTTATCATTTGCATTTGTAAAAAATAATTAATTTAAATAATAAGACAACTAAGCCCATCAAGGGCTTAGCTTATGTCTAGGAGGTAAAATATGATTCTTGCAAAAAATGAAGATTTAAAAGATAAGGTAATTGTTATTACAGGTGGTGGCGGTGTAATTTGCTCTGCTATAGCTGAAGGCTTTTGTGAGGCTGGAGCTAAGGTTGCCCTTCTAAATTTAAGTATGGAGGCTGCCCAAGCAAAGGCTACCGATTTAACTAATAAAGGTTATATTGCAAAGGCTTATCAATGCAATGTTTTAAAGAAGGATGAGCTTGAAAATGTTCATCAAGCTATTTTACATGATTTAGGTCCATGCGATGTTCTAATCAATGGTGCTGGTGGTAACAATGCTCGTGCTAATACCGATGATGAATTCTTTGAGGAAAAGGATCTTGGAAATATCAAAACCTTCTTTGATCTTGATGAGGCAGGAATTAATTTCGTATTTAGCCTAAATTATATGGGTACTTTATTACCTTCTCAGGTTTTTGCTCGTGATATGTTAGGTCGTGAGGGCTGCTCAATCATTAATATTTCATCAATGAACGCCTTTACACCTTTAACTAAGATCCCTGCATATAGTGGTGCTAAGGCTGCGGTATCAAACTTTACTCAGTGGCTTGCAGTTCACTTCTCTAAGGTTGGAATTCGTTGTAATGCTATTGCTCCAGGATTCCTTGTAACTGCTCAAAATAAGGATTTATTATTCGATAAGGATGGAAATCCTACTGCTCGTGCAGGAAAAATTTTAAGAAATACACCAATGGAGCGCTTTGGTGCACCAGAGGAAATGGTTGCGCCTACATTATTCCTTGCTAATGCAAAAGCATCAAGCTTTGTAAATGGTGTAGTATTACCAATTGATGGTGGCTTTAATGCTTATTCAGGTGTATAGGAGGATTTAATTTATGAAAATGACATTTCGCTGGTATGGCTATGATGATAAAAACACATTAGACTATATTAGACAAATCCCTGGTATGACAGGAGTAGTTACAGCTTTATATACTGTTCCTGTTGGTGAGGTATGGCCAGAAGATGAGGTTAAACGCTTACATGACTATGTTACATCTCATGGTCTTGAGATGGAGGTAATTGAATCTGTTCCCGTATCTGAGGATATTAAGCTTCATCGTGGTGACTATAAGCGTCATATTGAAAACTTTAAGGAAAATATTAGAATACTATCTCGTCATGGTGTTAAATGTATTTGCTATAATTTCATGCCTGTCTTTGACTGGACAAGAAGCCAGCTAGACCATAAGCTTCCTGATGGAAGTGAG
>MNRZ01000032.1 GCA_001916215.1 Clostridium sp. CAG:307_30_263 | reverse complement strand
AACTCTGATTTTTCCTTTTACTTAAGCGGAATTTAGTCCTACATTTCTTTTTTTAGTTTTTTCTACTATTCATAGCGGAATTTACTTTTTCAATTAACTCAAATTTATAACTCCTGTTTGTTACGTAATTACTGTATCTGTTGTTTCCTCAATAGTTACCTTCGACAAATACGACGCAGTTGGTTTTATGCCATTATATTTTACAATAAACGACAAAGCACTTTTTCTATCAAAGAATAATGTTATAATTCCTGAAGTGTTGGTAAAATAAATACTTGTACCTGATTTTTGATAAAATACATTTCCAACTACAAAATTAAATGCTGCTACATCATTTATTTTCTCTTGCGTAATCGATACTCCATCATAGATAAAATCAACAGCAGAAACGCCATCACCATCCCCTAATACTTCACCTGTATTTGTATCACCATCTTCTACACCTTCAACAGCAAGATAATGAATAATTAAGCCAGACTTTGTTGAAGCAATGTTGTAAAAGCCAGCCTCCTTAATATCAACAATAGCAGCAATAAGTCTATTAGCACCTATACCGGATGATATTTGATACGTCGGACTACTTCTATCATATTCTATTTGTGATACAACATTTAATAGTGATGAATAATTATTCTTAAAATAAAATCTTGAATTAGATAAACCTATTATATCATCTTTAGTGCCAACCTTTGTAATTCCTAAATACCTTTCTTCTTTATCATTTGGATTACTAAACACGACAAACATCTTGGTATTATCTTTAACAATATTAACTTTTATATGACTGTTTTTCATTTTATTTGTTCCACTATTAACATTAGGTGATAATTCTGTTCCATTTTCACTATATACAGATAAATCAGTAGCATCAGGTGAGTTATTAAAATATATCCCATTTAAAATTTGACTTTTATGTTCAGTATCAGTTTTCAAATATTTATAATATTCATTTTGACTATTTAAGTCATTTGATACGTCAAGAGTTTTTACATTTTCAGAAAGCGAATAAGTTTTATCATCATTAGAAATATTATCAGCTAAATATAATAACGATTTATTTCCAGTAAATGGCCTTACTTGTGTTGCACCTGAAGATGTTAAAAATGAAAAACACCCAAGTCCCCAATAGTTACTTGATTCAGATGGATTTAATACTGTATTTTCAGAAACATACCATCTTTTACTTTCTAACATATATGAATTATTAGAAGGTGCAATTTCATTTCCAGTCATTTTATTATATATTAAGTCTGCATTAAAATGTCCGGTATCGCCACCACCCTGTACAACATTACTGCCACCACCTGTAACCTTACTTTCAACAT
Source organism: Clostridium sp. CAG:307_30_263 (assembly GCA_001916215.1). Classification (GTDB taxonomy): domain Bacteria; phylum Bacillota_I; class Bacilli_A; order Acholeplasmatales; family Anaeroplasmataceae; genus CAG-307. Next base: position 11,528 of record MNRZ01000032.1, on the reverse strand, counting down.
CATCTGCAAGCCCACCTAAAATACTATTATATGTACTATAAGATGTAGAAGAAACAGACATTTTACCTTTTAAAACGCCAATTGATGAAGCCGTTTTTGTTACATATCCAATAGCTAATCCAATAGTTCTTTTTGAAGTAGCAGAATTTCCAGTTGTAAATGTTGATGTAGCTTCTACTGTAGGATCATTTAAAATAAAATTTCTAATATTAGAAATAGTACTTTTTGCTGTCATTCCAAATAAACCAACGGCATTAGAAAATTTATAACTACTTCCCAAAAAGTTTCCATTATAAATTTTATTAATATCTGTTGATACAACCAAATCACTAATTGTATATCCACCACCATTAAAATTACCTATAAATGGATATTCATCATTTCCAATTGGTGGAATAATTACTTTTTTATCATTAATGATCATTGAAAAGGAAGCTGTAACCTTAAAATAATATCCATTTTCATCATTTTGAAGCTTACCACGGCTTTGTAACCAAGCCAAATTATACATATGTCTTGCATTATTAATTTCAAAGGGATTATCACTGCTTCCATCTCCACCTGCAAAATAAGAGCCAGCAGAGGATCCGTTTAAATTAACGCTTGAATTTTCTCTTCCTGTATACCAAGCATAAGAGAAAAAAGATGTAATTAAACAAATCATAACGCCAATAATAGCTATACAATTATACCAAAGTTTTTTCTGCATATTTTATCTCCTTATGCTTTTACTAATTCAAGATATAAGTCCTCTTTAAAAATCATTTCTGAATTTATATTTGCTTGTGTAAACGTAATTAATTTACTGTAGATAATATCAATATTTTTGTCTGAATAATCAATTAAAAAATACAATGTTTGCGATTCATTAATACCAGTACTTAATTCAATCGAAGTATCCTTTGTATATGGATTAACGGCTGAATTAATGAAGCTTAATTCATTGCCATTAATACTTATATTTGTACCATTTTTTGTTACTTTATATAAATGAATTGTATTTGATATTTCAGTTTGATAAATAGAATCTGTTTCATTTCCAATTTTAGGAAAATCAGAGCTTGAATTAGGCATTCCCTTATCAGTTTTTATATACGCACTACATGACGTATTTTTTTCTAATTCAATTTTCATTTCAAGCAAAACAGCGGTACATGCTGAATCACCATTATTGTATTTATTCATTTGTGATATTTCATTTCCAATTATATAGTCATTTCCATTATTTGTAAGAGAATATATTTTAGATGTTAAAGTCATTCCATTATTTGAAGAACTGCCTATAATACTTGCATTTGTACTATCATTATCAACAAACCATGCATATAAGGATGTTACAAATGCAATTAGTGTTAATATAAGAGTTAAAATCATAGTAAATAATTTCTTGTTTATTTTACGCACATTTATAACCTCCTTAAAAAATAAAAAACCAGTGCAAATCAATTGCAACTGGCTATCTTAATCAAGACCCTATAGCTTTGCGTCACAACATCACTGCTGCTTTGCTAAAGAATATTTACTATTAAATGTTTAATAATTTGGCTAAATATGCCTTTACTTGTGTATCTTTAGCATTCTTAAAATAGACATCTTTAAATGTAGGACGATCAACAGCACCAAGTAATAATTCTTGGTCAATATCCTTTAAGATATCAATTAAAGGACGATATGTTACTTCCTTAACTGCATCTAGAATCTTCTTATTTCTTTGTTCAGGCTCACGACGTTCTACAGGATATCCCATACCACGTTCTCCAGTGAATAGATTTTGGAAACAATACTTAAGATTAAGCTCTGCACCCCAACCAAAACCTTTAGCAAATGGCATAGCAATACAATTTCCATCATTAATTTGACCAAACATATAAGCATCTGATGGATCAACAATTAATCCACAAAGTACATGAGGAAATGAATTACATGCAAGCATTGCACCTGAACCAGTGCCACATCCTGTTACAACAAAGTCAACAATTCCTTCTCCAAGTAAAATTCCTGCAAGAATACCATTTTGAACGTATGTTAAAGACTTATCAGATGCATCAAGCATACCAATATTAATAACCTCATGTCCAAGAGGTTCAACAACTGATTTTAAAGTGTTACAAACAAGCTCATTCTTAGCAGCTTGACTATTTTCATTAATTAATGCAATTTTCATAATTTTAGACTCCTTTTAATCTAACCTAATTATATCATAACTATTAAATATTGCAAATAATTAGTTTTTGTTAACACTTTACATTTTACCTTTTTTTGCTATAATAGGCTTATATTAAAGAGGTATGTTATATGGATGAGATAGATAAGCTTATACTTAAAGAATTAGATAAAAATGCAAGAATTTCAATAAAAGAATTAACTGATATTGTTTATTTATCAGCACCAGCTGTAAAAGCCCGTATTGAAAAGCTTGAAGAACAAGGAATTATTTTAGGATATTCAGCCAAAATAAATAAAGCTGCACTTGGATATTTGATTAAAGCCTATATTAATCTTGAAATGGATCCAAAACTAAAACCCAAATTTTATCCTTTTATTCAAGAAAATAAACATGTTCTTGAATGTGACTGTGTTACAGGTGTTTATTCAATGCTTATAAAAGTCGCCTTCCCTAATACCCAAGAATTAGATCAATTCATAGGCCAACTTCAGCAGTTTGGTCAAACATCTACACAAATTGTATTCTCAACTAGCGTTGAAAATAGAAATATTTCTATCGAATAATTTACCAGTTCAATTGAACTGGTATTTTTTTTATATAATTCCACCCTTTTTTATAATTTCAAATTCTTCATTAGTTAAATCAAGCTTAGTTTTAAAAAAAGAACTTGCCGTAATATTTTCGATTAAACACTCTCCATTTTCAATATCAATTCTAATTTCATCGCCTAGATTTCCTGTAATATAAGCTTCAATAGGAATAATTCCAAAATTAATTAAATTACGCTTATGTAAATAAGAAAAAGATCTTGCAATTATTGCCTTAATACCTAAATACCTAAGAGCAATTACTCCATGTTCAGATGATGATCCTAAACCATAATTAGCACCTGCCATAATAATTCCACCATTAGTTTTTCTACATCTTTTTACAAAGTTTCTATCCAGGTCATAAAAAGCATATTCACAAAGCTTTTCAATATTTGATCTAAATGGTAAAACCAAGGGGCTACTTGGCATAATTTGGTCAGTTGTAATATCACTTCCACCTACAAAAATTACCTTTGCATTAATCTTAAATCCAATCGGTTCAAAGTGCATAATTGGTTTTATATTCGGTCCTAAATGAGGCTCTACATCTTCTTTTTCTTCAATGATTAAAACGTCATTTATCGGTAAAAAATAGTTTTGCATCTTAAAATCACCTGATATTGCAATAGGAAGTGATAAACACCCCTTAACAGCTGATGATATAGCAACCGCTGGACTTACAATATATATCCTAGCCGAATTTGTACCACATCTTCCAGGATAATTTCGATTAAATGTCCTTAAGGATATTCCATCCGTCATCGGCGCTTGTCCAAGACCCATGCATGCACCACAAGCCGATTCTAAAATCCTAGCTCCTGCTTGAATAAATATATCTAAAATACCTAGCTTAATCATTAAAGATAATGTATGTCTACTTCCAGGAATAATACCCAAAGAAACATCCTTATTAATTGGATAGTTTTTTAAAACATTTGCAGCGTATATAAAATCATTAATTGAACCATTGCCACATGAACCAATTAAAACTTGATTTACCTTAAGTCCAACAAGACCTTCAACGCATTTAACATTATCAATTCTCGGCGAACAAGCAATTAATGGTTTAATATCATCTAAATCAAGCTCATACTCTAGATCATAATATGCATCAGCATCAGCACTTAAAGCTTTATATTCTTGTGCTCTTCCATGCATTTCTAAATACTTTAATGTTTGCTCATCAGATGGAAAAATAGCACCTATAACACCCATTTCCGCACTCATATTAGTAATGGTCCTTCTTTCAAAGACATTAAGTGTACTAACTCCTTCTCCTGTAAATTCAATTATATAATTACCATGCATATTTAATGCCATCTTATAAACTAAATATAGGGCAATATCCTTTGCATCTACATATTTTTTTAATTTACCAAGCAAATTCACCTTAATAATTTTAGGCATTATGATTGTATAATTACCCGACGTCATAGTAAGAGCCACGTCAATTGCCCCTGATGAAAAGCCTAATGCCCCAAGTGCTCCAACTGTTGATGTATGAGAATCAGCACCTAAAACGATAAGTCCTGGACTAGCAAACCTTTCAAGATGTACTTGATGAGAAATACCATTTCCTGCCTTTGATAAAATAATACCATATTTTTTAGAACATTCTTGTAAAAAAATATGATCATCCATATTCATAGGCCCATTTTGCATCGTATTATGATCAATATAAATTATGCATTTAGGTTTTATATTTTTTGTATTAAGCTTAAATAATTCCAAAAAAACAAGGGTTGCATTAGAATCAGGTGCTAGGCATTGATCAATATTAATTGTAATACTACTTCCTCTTTTTAGTTCATCTTTTGTATGGGTCTTTAAAATTTTTTCTACTAATGTATAGCCCATATTATCACTCTCCAAAATTAATTTTGTTTTATTATACAACAATATAAATGAAAATAAAAGTATTTTTTTGTTAATAATCGTACTTTATACATTTTTTATATCTATTTTTCTAATATTATACATCGTTTTTTTAAAAAGAAAAAGCTTATCAATAAAGATAAGCTATCTAACTATTTTTATTATTAAGAGCCGCCGAAATTAATCCAACAAATAAAGGATGGGCTTTATATGGACGAGATAAAAATTCGGGATGAAATTGACAAGCAATAAAATATGGATGCTTTTTAATTTCAACAATTTCAACTAAATTAGTTTGAGGATTTCTACCAGATGCATGTAAATCCTTTTCTTCTAAAATATAACTATATTTATTGTTAAATTCATAGCGATGTCTGTGTCTTTCTTTAATATCACTTACACCATATAGTGATTTAGCAAGCGAATTATCCATAAGATGACAATCATATAAACCAAGTCTTAAAGTACCACCAAGATTTATACCTTCGTATTGATCAGGAAGGTAATCAATGATTGGATTTTTAGTTTCTGGTCTTAATTCACTTGAAGCAGCATCCTTGATTCCAAATTCATTTCTTGCATATTCAATACATGCAAGCTGCATACCAAAACAGATTCCTAAAAAAGGAACATTATTTAAACGTGCATACTTTATAGCTGCAATTTTTCCTTCTGCTCCACGTTCCCCAAAACCACCAGGGACTAAAATTCCATCGCAATCATTTAAATAATCTTTTACATTTTCATCAGTCACATCTTCAGCTTGAATATACTTAATTGAAACATAAACCCCCTTAGCATATCCTCCGGCCTTTAATGCTTCATTTACCGAAATATATGCATCATGTAATGAAACATATTTTCCTACAAGGCCAATCTTAACCTCACCTTTAAGATTTTTAATTATCTCAATCATCTTATTCCACTCTGTCATATCAGCCTCAGGACACTCTAAATGAAAATGATTTAAAATAAAATCATCTACATGTTGTGCATGCAAATTATTAGCGACCTCATATAAAATCGGTGCGTCAACACATTCGATTACAGCTTCTCTTCTAACATCGCAAAAACTTGCAATTTTTTCCTTTTGCGAATCATTTAGAGGAACCTCAGTTCTAAGTACAATCATATCAGGTTGAATACCCAAGCCTCTTAATTCCTTAACAGAATGCTGTGTTGGCTTTGTTTTAAGTTCATCTGCCGCATGAAGATAAGGAACTAATGTATTATGTACATATAAAGTATTTTCAAATCCAAAATCACGTCTTGCTTGACGAATCGCCTCAAGAAAAGGTAATGATTCAATATCACCAACTGTTCCACCAATTTCGGTAATTACTACGTCCGCTCCTGACGAAATAGCTGCACTTCTTAGCTTTGATTTTATTTCATTAGTAATATGAGGAATAACCTGAACTGTAGCACCAAGATATTCACCCTTACGTTCCTTTTCAATTACACTTGAATAAATTCTTCCTGTTGTAATATTTGAATCCTGTGACAATCTTTCGTCAATAAAACGCTCATAATGTCCAAGATCAAGATCGGTTTCGGCACCATCATCAGTTACAAAAACCTCACCATGCTGATATGGTGACATTGTACCAGGATCAACATTAATATAAGGATCAAACTTTTGCATAAAAACCTTAAGACCACGATTTTTAAGTAATCTTCCAATTGATGATGCAGCAATTCCTTTTCCAAGTGATGATACAACACCACCTGTTACAAATATAAATTTCGTATTTTTTGCCATAACTTCCTCCATTTTTCCATTTTTTTGCATATTTTGTCTTATAAAAAAATAAAAAGCTCTTCTAAAAAAATAAAAAGCTCTTCACATGGAAGAACTTTAGAGTGCCCTTTTAAATTATACTGCGACATTTATACAAATGCAAATATAATTTTACCTTTTTATAAATAAGAATTAACTTAAAATAATTTATATGATAAAATAAAGAAAAATAGTATGCAACTAATAGTTGCCACTATTCAAACTAAAATTGGTAGTTAGCAATTATATTTTTATATATAATGAAATCACAAAACAAGGAGGATTCTATATGAATATTAAAACAGCAAATCGCTTATGCGAATTAAGAAAAAAGCATAATTTATCACAAGAGGAATTAGCTTCAATGCTTGGAGTATCACGTCAAGCTGTTTCTAAATGGGAGCGAAGTGAATCATCGCCTGATACAGATAATTTAATTGAGCTTGCTAAAATCTATAACATCACATTAGATGAGCTTTTAAATGGTGATGAAGCTATTGATTTGATTAATGAAAATAAGGACGCAAATGCCCAAAGCATGGACAATAATGAAAATAACGGCAACGGAATATATATTGAAGATGATGAGGACTCAGTTCAAATTACTAAAAATGGTATTTTTCTTAAAGATAAAAGCTCAAACGAATCTATCAATATAAATCATAATGGTATTATTCATGATGATACATTTAAAAAAACATTTAAAGCAAAATTTGAACCTGTTAAGGATGGAATAACTGGTGGCTATACTATCCTTGCAACCGCTACTTATATAACACTTGGTATAATGCTTAAGGATAATGTTGGATGGAAATATTTTTGGTTCTTATTTCTATTAATACCCGTAATACCTTCTATTTTTGATATTTTCTACAAAAGAAAAATAACTGCTTTTTGTTATCCTGTTGCGGTTACAGCAGCCTATTGTGGTTTTGGTATGTATTATCACATTTGGCATCCACTTTGGCTTATTTTCCTTACTATTCCTGTTTTTTACATTATTTTTGAACCAATTGATAAAATAATTTCTAAGAATGATACAAATTTTGAAGAGTGATTTTTTCACTCTTTTTTAAATGCTTCGATGATTGATTCTTGATAGACCTTATACATGTTTGTAAACACAAGCTTTAAAGCCTCTTCTTTAAATAGGTTCCATGAGTCTAACTCATGACCTGTAATAATCGGGAAAAAAGCTAAATTATGATCAAGTGCTAACTTCAAATCACTTTTTTCATTACTAATAAGTAAAACATTTGCTTCTTTTAACGCTTCAATTATTTTAGTACTTATTTCATCAACGATTATAAGCTCATAGTTTTTAAGCTCTTCTATGACATTCCATATAACTGCACTTTTTCTTATAACAATAAATTGGTTAATTTTAATCACTCTTTAACTAGTATTAACCTAATTCTTTATAACATGCAAAATTAGTTTTGCTTAAATATAGATTCTTTAGCTAAATCATAAGAAATAAGCTTAGAGCTATTAAGATTTTCATTTTTTAGATATACCGCACTTATTTGAGGATTGTCATATGTTTTATAATAATAAATACCTTCATTAAGATTCATACATGATGCGTATATTGTTATTTCATATTTATCATTTATTTTACATAAGCCTCTTGTTTGCCATACCGATTCTAAAATATGGAAGAATTGATTTACACTAGAATTTTCATCAGGTGATGCAACTGAAAAATGAGCCGTATATACTACTCTTACAAAACGACCTTGGCTTGTTAAATCACCTGGAAGTCCAACAGATCCCATACCTCTTGAATAAAATGCCTCATTAAAAGAAAAGCTTTTATTTGGTTCATCATTATTAAGTGAAACATAATTTTTTAAATTCTCAAGTTGATAATTAAATGGTGGATTATTAGTCAAAGATCCCGTTTTATTATCATAAATATGAATCCCATCCTCCATAGCTTCAACAACGATACAATCATTAGTATCACGTAAAATCCAATGAAGCTTAGCAGCAGGATAATATTCATTATAAGGTGTTTTAACTAAATTAATTTCCTTAATTTTATTTTTAGCTTCTAAAACATTTTTGCAAGTAGAAAGAATAAACGAAATAAACTCAAATTGAGCAACATTCTCTTTTCCTTCAATAACCTCATTATATTTTGCATTACCAACAAAATTAAGCCCCGCCATCCCCAGTCCATACTCATTCATTGCGTCATAATACATTGGATAATCATTATGAATATGTGCCATTCCTATAATTGCATAATGATTACTTTCAAGCCCTAAATGTCTAAACTCAAAAGGATAATTACGAGGTGTAATTGTAACCTTTTCACCATATGAAAACTCATAATCTAAGGTCCTTCCAAAATATGTATTTTTATTTTTAAATGATGCGGCTGTACACATATTAATACCTTCTTTCTAATGCTTATTTTACCATATTTTAATTAATAAAATCATTTTAAATAAATATTAATTATTAATATTATAAAGCAATTATTAAAAACTATGAAATTTTATGAAGCAGGAAATTCTTTTTCATATAATGTGACCCCTGTTTCTAACTGCAATCTTAAAAAAACATATTCAAATCAGTAATATCTTCGAATATATTAAGAATTTTTTTGAAACATCTGAAAAATCTAACATTATATATGACTTATATTCATTTTGGGCAAAATTTTTAGCAATAGTAGATTTGCCAACTTCTGTTGCACCATCTAGCATGACAGCATAATTATTGATTTTGAAAAGCCAAAATTTCTAAACTTATTTGAATTAGTTAAGCCATTACGATCAATAAATGACATTTTATAATCATTTAAGAAAAATATTCTTTCACATTATTTCTATTAAGTTCGAATCTAGATAAATCTTTTCCTATGATTCGCCAAACTTTTGATTTTTTAAATATCCTTATAGATCACATAATTCCAAGCCTAACATACATTCGTTTTTAATTGTCCTTTACAATCAAAATCGCTAATATCAATATTATTCTCTTTTATATATGCTTTTTCTTCCTTCAAAAAGCGATTAACAAGCCTTTTGTAGCGCATACTTATGTCTTGATTAAGTTCTTCTAAATCTAAAGGCATATCAAAATCGCCAAACTTTTCTATCTCAAAATTCCATAGGAAATAAATTCCCTTATTTTCATCTTCATGATTTTCAAGAGGACTAATTTCACCTGAAAACAAGGCATAAAGTGACCTAATATTATCTTCCCAAATACCTTGGCCAGCACCTGTTAATACAATAATATCCTCTTTAGAATCTAACTCAACTTTTCTTTTATATTTTTTACACATAAAATCCCAGCCATCGCCAGTATCATATTTATAACAAAATTTATCACCTAAATCATTTAATGTATAATTTGCTAGATACCTAGAACCTGGAACAGGATTTTCCATAAAAACAGCCATAACATATTCTTTATGAAGATTTCTTTCAGTTATCAAAAAGCAATGTTCAAATTCCGCTCCAAGTGCTAAGCCTAAACCAACGCCTAAATTAAATAAATTAATATCTTCTTTCACTAAAATAACGCGATAAAATCTTTCTTTTGGTCCATATTTAAAATCAATTCTAATTTTTGTGTATATCATAATTTGCCTCCTCTTGTTTAACTATAATATACCATAAACTAAATCTAATGCAAATTATACTATTTTATCCTTGCTCTCTTTTTTTATACTATACGTTTTTTAGAGCTACCAAATACTTGTTAAAAAATGTTTTCATATTTTTTGAATTATATTGCATAATATATCTAGGATGTTCTAGTGGAATAATCTTTTCAAAAAAATTATACTTTTTATTTATGTCATTTAATATCAAAAAAAATTTTCCACTACCGATCCAAAAATACTTCAAATCTCAGGCCAAGCCCCTTAAAACATGGTAAAATACCATAAATAAAACTATTTTAAACAAAAAAGGGCTTGATACATTATTTTATTTGTATCAAACCTATATTTCTAAAACCAGTGGCAATGACAAACTATTTTGATACAAAATGCGTAACGCTTATTTTTTTTGCGTAACGTTTCTATCAATTTGCGTAACACTGCCTTCATTTTGCGTAACGCAATAACATTACTATTTTATAATCAACTTAATATTTATACACGATAGTTAATTATATCTATTATTTTTTTGTAGGAATCTTTTAAAATGATATTTATTTATTAACTTCTATATTTTTATTAATTCTTTTAGAGCACCAAGTCTTTTTACCACATTTAGGACAAGTTAACTTTCTTTTTTTTAATGTATGTAATCCAAAAGTATAATCTTTAACTGAAGGTATAAATCTTTCATGACATTCTGCACATTCAAAATATCCAATATTAGCATCTAATATTATTAATCCTGTTATGCCTACAACAATAAAGATTAATGCTAATGCAACTAGTATTATTTTCAAATATGTTGCAATAGGTGCAAATCCTGCAAATAATATTAAGGTGATTACAACAGCAATAAAAGCACATCCTATTAAAATTTCACCAATTAAATTCTTTTTATTTCGTATTCGTTCTTTTTCAAATTCATTTAAGAGTATTTGCTTTGTTATTAATTCATAAGATTCATCTTTAACATATTCTCCTATAAATAGTTCGCTTAAAGATATATCTAATTCATTACATAAATTTTTCATTATCGAAACATCTGGTAAACCATTTCCCGTTTCCCACTTTGAAATAGTTTTAGGCTCAATAAATAATTTATCCGCTAATTGTTTTTGGGATAAGTTCTTATTTTTTCTACATTCACGAATAAAATTTCCAATCTTAATTATATCCATAATAGCACCTCCTAAAACTATATTAACATCAAATAATTCCAATTGATATCCACGCTTAGTGGTACATAATTGATGCAACAGCAAATCATGATATTTAAAATAAGACTGAATGAAATGATTAGTTCTTTTTAACTATTAGATTCTTAAAAGTGATTGGTACTATCCCTATTAATTTTCTTTATTGGGTGTCTAATTACAGTTTTTAATTTATTATTATCACATTTTCTTGGATCACTTAAATAGATTTCATGATGATATCTTTCATCAGTTATATCTAGTTCATAACCATTTTCTTTCATATATTCATGCATTG
>MNRZ01000031.1:11782-24766 GCA_001916215.1 Clostridium sp. CAG:307_30_263 | reverse complement strand
TTGAAGAAGGCTTAGTTAAGGGAAAGGCTGAAGGGATTCAGGAAGGTCAAATTAATGAAAAACTTGCAATAGCTAAAAAGCTATTTGAAAGCGGTCAAACTAAGGAATTTATAGCTAAAGCTACGGGGCTTTCTTTAGATGAGCTTAATAACATATTAAAATAAATAATTTTAAATCATTAAGGCGCCAGTTTCTTTAGTACTGACGCCTTTTCATATATTTCTCTTTAATTAATTTTAGTATCTAAATTAATCATTATCATTTCTAAAAAAATTAATCATAAAATAAATAAGACTAATTACCAACAAAAAAATTACTGCCTTATTTAAAACAAATCCATGTTGAAATCTTGTGATTAAAACTTCAAATGATATCAAACTGTTTTTCCCTTGATGTACCCAAATTTTAATATATTTACAAATATCACTTACAAAAAGTGTAAATAACATTACTAAAAATAATTTTTTTGATTTTGGCATACTATCCCCTCCTTATGAAAAAAGAAGCGTAAAATTACGCTTCAATCTTTTTAACTTCTGAGAAATTCAACTCAAGTGGTGTTAAACGGCCAAACATCTCAACTAATACTGTAACCATTTCCTTTTCAGGATTAATGGCAGATATCGAAGCGATTGTATCTCTCCACGATCCAGTTGTAATAAGAACCTTGTCTCCGACATTAAACTCGAATGAAGGCTTTTCCATTTTACCAATACGAAGTAAAATTTCATTCATTTCAGACTGAGGAACTGGATTTGGTTTAGTTCCATTTCCAGAAGACCCTAAGAATCCTGTAACCTTTGGTGTATTACGTACCATAAACCAAGCTCTTTCATCTACTTCCTTGTCTACTTCCATCTCTACAAATACATAACCTGGAAACATTTTTCTTTGTTTAATAACTTTCTTTCCATCTTTCTTCTCTTCTTCATATTCCTCATCAGGACTTAAAATTTGAAGAATTTTATCTTGAAATCCCATTGATTCAATACGATGCTCAAGATCATCCTTAACAGAATTTTCTTGGCCAGAATATGTTTGTACAATATACCATTTTTTGCTCATATAAATACCTCTTATCCTTTAATATTTAAAATTCCAGATATTAATTCACTAACTAATACATCATACATCAAGTATAGCAAAGTAAAAACAATTAAGAAAACAAATACCTTTAAAGTATTACCTAAAAATAAATTTTTTCCAGGCCATGTCACCTTTTTAAGTTCTGGAAACGCAACCTTAACAAACGGATACACGGCATACACTAAGCTTAGTGATGCAATAACTACAATTATAGTCGCAAAAGCTTTTGGGAATGAACCAATAATAGGGACGGTTGACTTAACAGAAATTGTTCCATTTAAAATGAATACACCCAAAATTAAAACAGCGATAGAAAGAAACATGAAAGCATAATTTTCCCATTTATGCTCAGTCGTAATATATTCCCAAATTCTACTTGTTTGTTCTTCTTTTTTCTCTTTAATAGCCATTTTTTAGCCTCCTATTATTTAGTCTCACGATGTATTGTATATTTATTACATCTTGGACAAAACTTTTTAAATTCTAAACGTTCTGAAGTAGTTGCCTTATTTTTTGTCGTTTGATAATTACGACTTAGACACTCCTCACAAACTAAGATTACTTTTTCTCTCATAATAAAAAACCACCTTTATCAGTGTTTACCATATAATTTTATTATAAGTTCTATTTTTAGTCAAGTTAAAATCATTTATTTATTTTAATTTGATCTGAAAATCTAAGTTTTCTCATTTCATAATATATTTTATTTATAGGAATATTAAGCTTTTTAGATATTTCACTAACCGCAAAGCCTCTAAGAATTAAATCAGCAATTTGTCTTTGCAAATTACTACTTCGCTTATAAATCTCCCTTACTTTCATTTCGTTTAGATACTCATCATCTATAGTAGACGAATCTATAACATCTTCGCCAAGATGTATAACACATTCAAGCTCTTGATTTTTAATTTTTATAAGATATCTTTTTAAACTAACAGAAAAATAAGTATAAAATGAGCCTTCATTTGAATAATGACGAATACACTTCATTAAAATTCCGTTAGCCTCTGAAAGCAAATCTTCTTCATCATAATTGACAATTTTAAATGTTCTTATTATTTTTAAAGACAATATATTATACTTATCTACAATCAATTCTAATGCCTTAGGATTAGAACCATCTCTAATTAAATAAATCAATTCTTTATCATTATAATTATTAAAATCCATCATACTATTCATTAATTAATGCCAATACAATGCCACATGATACTGATGCGTTAAGTGAATTTACATGACCAACCATTGGAATTTGTAACATATAATCACATTGTTTCTTAACAAGCCTTGACATTCCAAAGCCCTCAGAACCAATAATTACCGCTAAATTCAAATCCTTAGGAAGCTCAGAGGCCTTTTTATCACCTGAAGCATCTGTTCCAACAATCCAATAACCATTATCCTTAAGCTTGATTAGTGCCTGATTCAAATTATTAACCATAATAATATCAACATATTCAATTGCACCTGTAGATACATGGGCAACAACCTCGGTTACACTAACTGAACGATTTTTAGGAATAATAACACCCTTCACACCAAAAGCATCGGCACTTCTTAAAATCGCACCAAAGTTATGCGGATCCTCAAGTCCATCAAGAATTAAATAGATTTCTCTTCCTTGAGTTTTTTTGCTTAATGATTCTTCAAGTGTCACATATTGATAATCGCTTGCATATGCTCCATAGCCTTGTGATTGAGGAAACATCGAATCCATTTTCTTCTTATCAATGATATTATACTTAATTTTTTTGTCATCTAAAAGCTTAGTAAAATTAGGATCTTTTTGGGTTGTTTCTACTGTTGTATAAACGCATTCAAGCCTATGTCCTGCAAATATTGCTTCATATGTGCAGTTTTTTCCATAAATTTTTATCATAAAATCACCATTTTTTCGTCAATGTCATTGTACCATATAATCTAAAATAATAGAAGAAATATTTTAAATTATCTTATGCCTCACGTTCCTTAAGTGCACTAACCATATCTAATTTTTTCGTTTTTTTAGATATTAGGTAAATAGTAACTAATGATACTAAAAAGGGAACAACAATACCAACAATATAAGAAAGATAGCCAAATGCCATATTCATTTCGTATTCACCAGCTAAGGCACGCAAAAGAATATCAAGCAAGTATGCTCCCAAAGGAAGCCCTATAATAAGTCCCATAACTGTAATCCAGATCGTCCCGACAACTAAAATTTTAGCAATTTTCTTATTAGTAAAGCCAATAACCTTTAAGGTCGACATCTCACGAATCTTTTCAATATAACCTAATGATGCAAGATTATATAAAACCACAACTGCAAGAATTGCTGATGCTAAAATTAAAATCCATATCATTGAATCCATCATTTCCATCATCGTGTTAAAAGCATTTAAAAGCTCAGTCTTTGTCGTGATTGAAGAAACATTACTATCCACCATAACATTTAAATTTGTATATAGCGTTTGAATTTTATAACTAATCCCCAATTCATTTGCAGTATTTTCGGTCATATAAATTCCCTCAGTCATACTTAAACATACACCAATAACCTTAGAGCTGATAATCTCTTTACTACCATATAGATTAAAGTCTATTTCCTTATTTATTTTATATCCATCATCCTTGATTCTTCTGCAGACATATACTCCTCCATCTTTAAGTTCAAGTCTATTTTCTTTTTCATCAACAATTCCCAAAAGATTACGACTATTATTAATAATACTTAATACAACCGTTTTATCGTTAAGCTTAATAGCGACATTTGCTTCATAATCCGCCTCATACTTAGAAGCTAGGTCTAAAGCTTTTGTATTTGAAATTTGACTATTTAAGGTTAGCTTATTTTCAAAGTTATAATTTTCATTATATAATGTATTCTTAAAATCGATAACTGTATCTCTCATACCCATACACGCAAAAATTAAAACAGTTGAGAACAATACGCCTATAATGCTCATAATAGTCCTAGCTTTATGTCTTAGCATGTCTCTTATATTCCATTTAGTCTGAAAGGAAGCTTTACTAAAGAATTTTGTTTTTTCAATATAGGAAGCCTTAACTGCTTTTTCCCTTTTAGGCTTAAGGGTTTCGCAGGCGGTTCCTTTAAGCTCGCTATTAACAATTAAATATGAAATTATACCTAATGTGATTGGTAATAGTATTACAATCAAAACACCATACCAAGGCATATACAAATGCCACGAAGGAAAATCAAGATAAGTTGACATCGGACCTTTAGGATTAATAATATAATATGCTATACCATATGCAAGCACACAACCAATTAAAGTTCCGATAATACCAATAATAAGGCCATATAGACTATAATGTCTTGCAATTTTTTTTCGTTTAAAACCTAAAGATTTTAAAACTCCCATTTGAATTCTTTCATTAGTACTAATTCTTGCCATTGTCGTAACCATCGTTAAAACAGCAATCAAAATGAAAGCCGTGGGAATCAAAAGGGCCATCGTCTTTCCTTCTTCAATTTCACCATTAGAACCACTATAGCCAGTTTCATCTTGATACGACAAAATCGTAATGCTAGCCCCTAAAGCATTAAGAGCCTCCGCCTCAAAATCAGATGTAGATAATTTAGACGAAGCATAAACAGTATTATAAAATGCTTGTCCTAAGTATTTTGTTATCATCTTGGGGCTTAAATAGCAATATGCATATTCCTTATAGTTAGGAAGAAGTTGGGATGAATCCTTAAGACAAATCAAATATTCAGATGATTTAATTAAGCCCTTTACCGGCTCATGAATTTTAAATCCTTCGGCTTCAATATCTAAATAATCATTAAGCTTAATATTATTTTCTTTTGCATATAAATCTGATAAATAAATACCATCCGCTTCATTTGAATAAACTTCTCCATCGATATAAAAAGGCTTTATGTTTTGACAATCCTCTAACACATTAAGCATTAAATATGTATTATTATTTAAAGAGCCTAAAACAGTTAAAGCCCTTGTTGCATACTTAACATCCGAAAAATCTTTTACATATTGAAGTTCATCTAAGCTAAATGAATCCTTATAAATACGATATTCAGGATATCCAGTGTCTTCATAATAATTGGTTCTATTTGTCTTAATCGAATACCACTCAATATTACATCCCAAAAAGATTCCTACACCTAAAATAATCATTAGAAGCATTGAAATCATTTGAGCTTTATAATTTAAAAGCGTTCTTATTATTTTTCTTTTTAACATTACCAATCAATCTCCTCTACTTCAAGCTTTTTTTCATTGTTATTTACTGATTCGATTTTGCCATTACGAACCTTAATTACTATATCAGCCATTTTCGCAATGTTTTGGTTATGAGTTACAATAATAACACATTTATTAAATTCATATGCCATTTTTTCAAAAAGCCTTAATACCTGAATTCCCGTTTCAATATCTAAAGCTCCCGTTGGTTCATCAGCTAAAATAATATCAGGATTTTTGGCCAAAGCTCTTGCAATACTTACACGTTGTTGCTCCCCACCGGATAGCTCGCATGGGAATTTATCCTTATGGTCCTTAAGTCCTACCGCATCAAGCATCAATTCATAATCAAGTGTATTTTTAGTTATATCACCAACTAAACTAACATTTTCATACACTGTTAGCGTTGGAATCAAATTATAAAATTGAAAAACAAATCCTACATGTTTAGCCCTATAGTTGGCTAACATATCATCAGACATCTTAGCTATATCATTATTATCAATAATAATTTCACCAGATGACGGAATATCAAGACCACCAATCAAATTTAAAAGAGTTGACTTGCCAGCCCCTGATGGTCCCAAAATAACAATTACCTTTCCTCTATCAAGCTCTAAATTAACATTTGATAGAGCCTTTACCTTATGCTCTCCAGCATCATAAAATCTACTAACATTTTTTAAAGAAACTAAACTCATAGCAATCCTCCTGGTTAGGCGTAACTAACTTATATATAAATAAAAAATGTATTTCTACATCTTTTATTTTACAACACTTTTTTATTTTGTCAAATGATATCCTTATTTTGTGCATCCGCAAGGTGTTTTAATAAAATTCATTAAGCTATCTACATAACCTTTACGAAGACTATATTTATCTATAACGACAACAAAGCCACCTTCAATTAAAGTCCTTAGGTCGTCTTTAAGTGCTTTTTCATCTTCAAATATAGCATGTAGCTCATCATAGCTTAAATCAACTTTATTGTAAAGCATTTTACAAATCTTAACTCTATTAGGATTAGCCAAAATTGCAAAGCCTCTCGCTGCTTCATCCTTATGCATAAAATCACCACCAATATTTAGAATACCATAGACTTATTTATTTTACCAATGTTATGCTTACTTTAAATTTTCCCATCTTTGTTTCAAATAAAAAGCACTAAGCTTAGGTTCCCTTTCTCTTGTAAAAACACCTTTTTTATTTCCATTTACTCTAATTATACCTTCTGATGTCTCAAAATCAGCAAAATTCCAAATTTGTTCACCACATACACAAGAATGCTTATCAAATATTTCATGATATCCTTTTAAAAACTCAACCTGATAGTTTTCCGACCACATTACACTAGGAAGTCTTTTAATACCCTGATATGTGTCCGTTCCATATTCAGTAAAGATAACTGGTTTATTTAAAAGCTCCCATTTATCTAACTCAGAATCAAGTGTTTCAAAGGCTACATCAAGCTCGGATCCTCCCTGCGTATACCAGCCATAATAACGGTTAAGCATAATAAAATCCGAAAATTGATAACATTTACAAGCATCTGGGGTTGATGACATGATCATTGAAAAGCTACGAGGTCGATGCTCAATATCAAGTTCATAGCATTTATCAAAAACAGCCTTAAAATATGAAATTGCTTTATCTGATGAAGTTGTATCTGGCTCATTAAATAAACTCCAGGCTATTACACTAGCGTAATTTTTATCACGTAAAATTAATTCTGAAAGCTCATGTAAATGATTTTCAAGCGTAATAGTGCTTACACCCTTCATTTCAAAAAAAGGCTCTACCTTACGTCCACTTCCTGCATCAAAAGCATTCATAAGTGATGGAAAAAAACCTACAGCCGGAAGTTCATCAATTATTAAAAAGCCTTCCCTATCAGCCAACATATATTCTTCTTCACTATAGGGATAATGACTAGTTCTAAATGAATTTGCATTGATCCATTTCATAAGCTTAAAATCCCTTTTCATTACCGGAAGATTTTCACCTCTACCACTAATATAAAAGTCCTCATGACGTCCAAAGCCTTTTAAATAAATAGGCTTTCCATTAAGCCTTAGCTCTTTATCCTTAATTTCAATAGTTCTAATACCCACATCAAGCATATATTCATCTATAAGCTTATCCTCTTTATATAGCCCAAACACAAATTTATATAAATAAGGATTTTCTGGCGACCATAATTTAGTATTTTCAATTTTTATAATACCTTCTATATCATTAGAAGCTGCTACAATTTTATTAAATTCATCATATACGGTGAGCTTTAAAGTGCTATTTCCAGTCGCTTTAACGCTGTAAAATGTCTCAGAATTTTCTTTACAAATTTTATGATTTAAACTAATATCAGTAATTGAAGTTTTAGGCGTTATAACTAGCCTTACTGGTCTTATTAAGCCTGCATAATGAAAAAAATCAAAATAAGGTTTATTAATTTTTCTTCCATCTTCAAGTACTTTAACTTCACCACAAGGAAGTGTATGAATGGAAAGCTCATTGTTAAGCTTAACAACAATTAAATTCTTTTCATTCCACTTTACCAAATCATTAATCGATATGCTAAAAGGTAAAAAGCCTCCAATATGATGTCTAACTAAGGTTCCATTTAAAAAGACATACGCTTCATGAGCCGCACCATCAAATCGTAAATTAATATCCTTATTCTTAAATTCATCATTAAGATAAAATTCTTTTTTATACCAAACATTACCAACATAATTTTTATATTTTTCTTCGGTAAAAAAATCATTATAGCTTGAGGGGACAGGAACTTGTTCTCCTTTAAAGTGACCATTAGAATAATCCTTTAAATCACCATCACCTTCAAAATCAAACATAAAATCCCACATTCCACATAAATCGATTTTCATACGTGTTTTAGTATTTTTAGGATACAACATAATATCAGCCATTTTATCACCTAGCTATATTATGATACTCATTTATCATTTCAATACAAAAAAATACTGAGAAGCAATCATAAGTTTGTCTAAAGTTTCATCATTAAATTAAGTTTCTTAATTTTTAATTACATAAAAATAAATTACAGGCATTTACTTAACATATAACCTATGAGCATAAGCTACATCATCAGTTGTAAGATCGATTTTAAGCTTTTTAAAAATATTGCTATCAACCTCACTTAAAATAACAGTTGAATGAGCTTGAGCACCTCTAAGCTCATGAAGTTTTGAAATTGCTAGTTGAGCTAAAGGATTAGTTGTAGCAGAAATAGCTAAGGCATTTAAAACCTCATTTACATGAAGACGAGGATTACGGTTACCCAATACATTAATTTTCAAATTACTTACAGGCTCAATAATCTGAACAGATAATAAAGGGATATCATCAGGAATACCTGCTAAATATTTTAAAGCATTTAAAATAAGCGCACTAGGTGCAAGCAAAAGCTTTGAGGTTTTAGCGGTAATCATCGTTCCGTCTGAAAGCTCAAGAGCCATTGATTCAGTACCAGTATCTTCCTTCTTTTTACGAGCAGATAAAACACAATGCCTAGATTCCTCATTAAGATTTAAGCTTTGCATTAAAAGTTTAATTTTTTCAAGAGCATTCTCTGTTGTTTTACCATTACGAAGTAAAACCTTCGTCTCGTAATATCTTCTTACAATTTCTGCTTTACTTGCCTCATCAGACGCCTCATGATCAGAGATAGCAAAGCCTGCCATATTAACACCCATATCTGTTGGTGATTCATACGGACATTTACCATAGATGGCTGTAAACATTGATTTTAAAACCGGAAAAATTTCTACATCTCGATTATAATTAACTGTTAGTTTACCATAATGATTTAAATGATAGGGGTCAATCATATTTACATCTGCTAAGTCAGCTGTGGCCGCCTCGTAAGCAATATTTATAGGATCCTTTAAATCTAAATTCCAAATTGGGAATGTTTCATATTTAGCATAGCCTGCCTTAATACCATTTTTATTTTCATGATAAAGTTGCGATAAACAAGTAGCCATTTTTCCTGAACCAGGACCAGGTGCTGTTACAACTACTACCTTATGAGAGGTTTTAATATAATCATTTTTTCCAAAACCCTCTTCGCTAATAATCTTATCAATACAATGAGGGTAGCCCTCTATTACATAATGCTTATAAACGTTAATACCTAAATTGTTAAGCTTCTTAATAAATGTATTTACCACAGGTACATCTTGATACTGAGTAACACAAACAGACCCAACGAAAAGACCAGATGATCTGAAAGCGTCTATTAACCTTAAAACTTCACTTTCATAATTTATACCAATATCATTTCTAATTTTGTTTTTTTCTATATCCTTTGCTGATATAGCAATAACAATTTCCACATCATCTTTTATAGTTAATAACATTTTTAACTTTGAATCTGGTAAAAAGCCTGGTAAAACTCTACTTGCATGATAATCATCAAAAAGCTTTCCCCCAAATTCTAGGTAAAGCTTGTCACCAAATTGATTAACTCTTTTTATAATATTTTCACTTTGTAATTTCAAATATAAATCATTATCAAAAGCTATTCTCATATGTCCCTCCAAAACTAAAAAAACCCGGAGACATTTCTCCTAGGTGAGTCTCCTGTATTATACCAAAAAAAGCATTATCATGACAATAGTTTAGAAAATTTTTTTTAGTTTTCATAAAAAAAGAACCTCGGTTGAGAATTCCGAAGTTCTTTTTTTATTAATCCATAATGAATAATTGCGTTTAAATAAACTGTAAAATTAACGCTTAGAGAATTGAGGTGCACGACGAGCCTTCTTAAGACCGTATTTTTTACGTTCCTTTTGACGAGGGTCACGAGTACACATACCAGCTGGTTTTAAGCTAGCACGATAATCTGGATTTACAAGCATTAAAGCACGAGTAATACCAAGACGAATAGCTCCTGCTTGACCTGTAATACCACCACCATTAACATTAACAGAAATATCGAACTTTTCAGTTGATTCAGTTAACTCAAGTGGTTGAAGTACATCTAAACGAACAGATGGAGAAGGGATATAATCCTCAAAACTACGTCCGTTGATTGTGATAGTACCTTTACCTGCTTCTAAAACTACGCGGGCAACTGCGCTCTTACGACGTCCTGTTGCTAAATATTGAACTTTTTTATTAGCCATGATTTATATTCCTCCTTATGCCTTTACCTTAAATTCTACTGGTTTTTGTGCAGCATGTGGATGCTCGCTACCAGCGTATACATATAAGTGACCTCTTTGAACGTCACCTAATTTAGTATGAGGTATCATACCCTTAATAGCGTATTCTACCATTCTAGTAGGGAACTTAGCCATCATTTCAGAAGCATTTAAAGTAGTTAAACCACCATTGTACTCTGAGTGATGACGATATAACTTATCGCTCCACTTGTTTCCAGTTAATTTAATCTTATCAGCGTTGATAACGATAACGTTATCTCCACAGTCACAGTTAGGAGTATAAATAGCCTTGTGCTTTCCTCTTAAAAGTGTTGCTACCTGAGTAGCTAAACGACCTAATGTTAAACCATTAGCGTCAACAACATACCAATTATGTTGTACAGTTTGTTTACTTGCCATATAAGTATTCATTGTTTGTTCCTCCTTAATATTGTCTTAATTAAATAATTAAGGGCAAATGTGGATTTAAATAAAAAATGTACCTTATATAATTTACAATAAAACTTATATATTGTCAACTATTTTTTATTTTTTTATTTAAAAATAAGAAACTTTATTTTCAATTATTAAAATTCCTCTTCATTTTGTTGAAGAGGACTAAGATTAATTATTTTTTACTTTTTTTAGACACTGGTTTGGCAAGAAATCCATCAATAAATAATATAATTCCCGCAAGAATCAAAAGTATTGCAAAAATCCAAATTAAAGTCACGTCGCTAAATAAAGGCTTAGCAAATAAATAAACACCAACTGAAACTAAAGCAATTGCACATACTAACCACCATAATGGATAACGATCATTATTCCCGTGTTGATGATAATATGCTCTAAATATTTCAACAACTCCACGGCACCATAATGCAAGTCCTAGAATAGCACATGCACCACCAATGTTAATAACCTTAAATTGTTGTAAAATACAACCAAGAGCAATTAATGACATTAATACAAATTCTACAATTGTTAAAACCTTTACGACTCCATTACTTCTTCGTCTTATTTTTTTAACAAGAAATAAACATAAATATAGAACAATACAAGCAAAAATAATAATATTAACTAAATTTTGTCCCCAATCCTTCCAAAAAACCCAATCACCAGCATTTTGCCAAATAGGCATAAACATAATTCCTAAAAGAATAGCTAAAACGCCTGTAACAAAAAAGAGCCAAAACAATTTTGTTTTCTTAGGTCTAAATAATAAATTACATAAATTGTTAAAGAATTTTTTCATTGTTATACCTCCAAATTTTCATCAAAAATATTATATCAAATCTTAATTATGAAATAAATATACATGTTAATTTTTTTATTTAATTTTTAACTTTTAAGAAAGATTTAAATATGTTATACTATATTCATTATGGAAGATATTAGAATAACACTAGCAGACAATTTAACAAAATTAAGAAAAAAACATAAACTCACACAAGTAGAACTTGCACATCAGCTTGGATTTTCTGATAAGGCTATTTCAAAGTGGGAACAAGGAGATACTATTCCTGATATTGAAACAATAAAGAAAATAGCTGATTTATATGGCGTAACAATCGATTCCCTTTTAGAAGAAGTTCCAATTGAAACAGAAAGCGAAACAAAAGAAAGAAAGCGTATAATGACTAACAAAATTATTATTACATTACTCGCTGTTACAGTCGTATGGACTTCATCAATTGTTTGGTTTACAATTATTAAAATCCTAAATAATTATTATTTTTGGCAAGCGTTTATTTGGGCTTTACCTTTTTCCTCCATTATTATTTTAATATTTAATTCCGTGTGGGGGAATAAGCGTTTTACTTATTTAATCGTTTCTGTTTTATTATGGACACTTTGTCTTTCCATTCATCTTCAATTTTTAAATTATACATTATGGCTAGTATACATAATCGCTATTCCTGCACAAATCGCAATTATATTATCTAGTCAATTAACAGTAAAAAACAAGAAACATTAAATTATTTCTTGTTTTTTTATCAGTTTACATCTTTTCAATCTCATCAGTTGTAAGACCTGTGGCTTCTTTGATTTCTAAGGTAGTTTTACCTAGCGATTTTAATAATTTAACTAGGGATACAATCTTTTCTTGTTGATTCAATAGTTCCTCGTCCTTTTGAGATAGTTGTTCTTGCTGATTCAATAGTTGCTCCTGTTGATTTATTATTTGCTCATCCTTTTGAGATAGTAACTCTTTTTGGGCTTGAAGTTCTTTCTCATTTTGAGCTTTAACCCATCTTTCGTTTATTTGTTTCCACTCAGCTTCAAAGGCTTCTCTTCTTTTAACTTCATCGCTATTAAAGGCTTCTACTTGTTTTCCTAGCATTCTCATTAATAAGTCACCATCCTTTTGAAGTTCTTCTGCGTTTTTGTCAAAACATTTCAAAAACTTTTTGTATCTTTCAAAACGTACTTTTCCTAGCTTCATTTTATCATTTTTAACATTAGATTGCAAATGATGTATCATTATCCTACCTTTGTAATATTCCCTACATTTATCTTCT
>MNRZ01000031.1:0-11776 GCA_001916215.1 Clostridium sp. CAG:307_30_263 | reverse complement strand
TATCATTATCCTACCTTTGTAATATTCCCTACATTTATCTTCTATCTTTTTCATGATAGCTATTTCTTCATAATTATGATTTGAATTCTTCGTATAATTATCAAGGACAATCAAATGTGTTACAGGAAGCTCATTAATATCTTTTACCTCATTTTTCTTAATATCAAAATCTGATATAATTCTTTCAAGAAGTTTAATAGTCATTTTAAATGATATATTTTCATTATAATTTTGGAGTTCAAAATCATAGGTATTGTAATATCTTGTGGTTTTACAATAAAGCCTAATGTATTTAATACTAGTGAAGCTACTTCTTGATTTTGCATAGCATATTTAAAGCATAAATCATTTGATAAATGAACTTCTTTTCCTTTTTTTGATATTAAATATTGATAAAATGAAATTATTTCTTGTTCCATATAAGTATACCTCCAGTAGCGTAAAATCGATCTATAATTTGATATTAGCATCAAGGTATAAATGTGTCAAACACCACTAAAGTGGTCCTTTTGAGAAAAACAAATGACAAAATCAATTCTATTATTTAGCTTTATAGGATTCACTTAAATATTTTCTCCAAAAATAAGATTTTTCATTAAAAATGACTAAAAATTATGATTTTAAAAAAAAGTTATCTTGAAAACGTTTTCACGAAAAGGAAGGCCAATTTCAACGTTATTTAACCTTTAATAACAAAAAAAGATGCTACCAAAAGATAACATCTTAATTGTATTAAATTACTTTTTGAGGGCATTTTTATTTATTTCATCTAATATTTCTTTTTTTACTTCTTCACGAAGTGTTTCTTTAAGCATTTTAAGATTATGCTCTTCTTGCATCTTCTTTATATTCTCATCATTTTTCTTTTTAATTGTTTTAGCAATTGAAATCCCCTCCGAGATAAGAATAACAACGTATATTAATATACAAATTGGAAAAATGAAATTTTTATTTTTAAAGATGCTAGTAAAATTTAAGAAATTTACCGTTTTAATATACTTACCATAATACATATTTTCATCAATTTGCAAAGAGTCCTCAACAGGATTAGTATATGTATTATCACCTTTTGTTTTTAAATTTCCATTTTCTAAAATTCTTGTGACACGATGAATGATGTAACGTTCACCATCGTAGTAAACAATTATATCACCAATATTAACATCTTTAATTGAACCTTTTTTTATTAAAACCGTTTCTCCCGGATTAATTGTTGGTTCCATTGATTCTGTTGGAACATAAGATATTGAATAACCAAAAAAAGATGAAATTTGATTATTTTTTAATGCTATTGTATTTTTTATTAATATAATCAAAAGTCCCGCAACAATTAAGCTTAAAATAGATGTAATTATTATACTTATTATTTTTTTAATGTGCATGTTTATTCACTCTATTTTTTCTCAAAGGTTTATGTCCTCTTTTAACATCATCAATATAAATAGACTTTCTTCCTTTAGGAACCTTTTTTGTTTTATCTTTAGATATTCCCTTAGAATCTTTAATATTGCTTCTAGCTAACGCCTTAGCTTTTTTAGCAGCTTGTTCCTTTACAAGAATATTTTCAATTACTTCATTTTCATCAAAGCGAATTATAACATCATTATCAATATCTTCATCATATGCAAAATTTTCACGATTATTTTCAACTAATTCGTCCTCACTATATCTTAAAACAACATCTTCATCTAAATCCTCAAGATATTTATTTTTTATTGTTGTTTGCGATTTTCTTGATTTTAATTTAGCATATTCATCATCCGGCTTAGATGTTTCTTTTGTCTTTTCATCTAATAAAGACGGTTCTACAAGTAATTCTTCTTTTTGCTCTTCAGTACGCTTTTCTGCTTCTTTTTTTAGTCTTTCTTCTTCCTCTTTCTTTAATCTTTCTTCTTCCTTAAGTCTTTCCTGCTCTGCCTTTATTCTTTCTTTTTCAGCCTTAAGTCTTTCTGCTTCTTTACGTTTTTCCTCACGAGCCTTACGCTTTTCTTCTTGAAGGCGAAGCTTTTCAAGACGGATAGCTTCTTTTCTTTCTCTTTCTTTTTGTCTTTCCTCTTGGCGTTTTAAGTAATCTTCAAGATTCTTTATATTTGTATCTAAAGTCTGAGTTTCTCTATCCATTTTATTTAAATCAATTTGTTTTTGCTCTCTAATAAGCTTCATAACACGTTGTTTACGTTTTAATATTTCAAGCAACTCAGGTGTTTTTTTCATATCTTCTGTATTAACCCCAAATAAATTAGGATAAATACGGTTCAAAACATCAATCATTTCCCTGAAAACACGCTTAACACTCATTTCATAGCTTAAACCTTGAGACAATGACTCTTTATATTTTTCTTCAAATATTTCTGAAATACGACTCAATAGATACTCAGATATTTCTTGATGGGATAATTTAATATCTTTAGGTTCTAATTCATATTTAGTAATATCATCATGTTTTAATTCACGAACATTTTTTTCGCCCTCAAAGGCTTCTAATGATTGGATTCCTCTTTGATGCATCAAATCATTAATAAGAAAAACTCCAATATGATTAAAATCATTAAGAATTACATCATCGTCATCATTAGTTTTCTCATCAGATTGAACATTATAACCTACCTCAGTTGTGCGGTCAATATAAAGCCATAAATTATAAGCAATCTTAAAATCAGGATTATGAAGAATTATATTAGTTTTCATAATTGGAGGTACAACATCTTTAAGCTTAGCTACAGCTTGATATAATCCTGTTCCTTTTAATGCCCGGTACTTATCAAGAGCATTCTTTGTTTTGTCAAAAAGCTCTCTTGCCTTTTGCGTTTCATCCAAAATTTCATTAGATATTTTTATATTCATTTCTAAATCGATTTTACGATGTGATAACTTAATATTATTTTTATACCTAATTTCATCAGCACTAATTGATTCTAGGTTTTCATCCATTAGCTTTAATCTTGTATCTAAAAAAACAATCACACGATTGATTAAACTTTTAATAAAACGATTTTCATAAATACCAATATTATCTTCCGCATATGTAGATAATATTTTTGACGGAATAACTTCATTTTGCTCATTTATATCACGTATATATTGGGTATGAGAGGCTAAATGTCTAATCGATTCTGAATCAACCTTTTTAGCCTTTTCCATTGCTACAACCTCTTGCATATAAGCAAGTGTCTTTTTAGGATCACGACATATTTTTAACAAGCTTGGATATGCCCCTATAACAACATCTAGAAAGTTTCCATCAAAAATCTTTGTTTCGCGAACTGTTTTATTATATATTGTTTTTTCGCCTTGCTGCAATTCATTAAAAAGAAAATCACCCAAAGGTGATTTTGCATTTTCAATACAAGAATAAAATGCTTCATAGAATTGCGAAACGGCCTTATCACTTAACTCTTCTTCAGTTGGTTTTAAAACCTCTAAAGCCATAATATCACATCCTAACCTACATCATTTTCTTTAAATCTTCAATATATTCAATTGATACTTTAAAGGAATTCTTTCCAAATAATTTATCTAGAAGTTCGATTAATCCATCAAGTTCATTATGAAGGAAAGATAAATTTAATGATTCAAACTTACGTAAAATCTTATTAGCCAACATATAATCAAGACCTTGAACCTCTGTAAATCCACAGGCAACATATACAGGAACGAATAATTTAATTTGCTTCATAATACGGTTACCAAAAGCAATCTTGAAGTTTTGTTGAATATACTCGTCGACTTTTTTAAATGAATCCATAACCTTAGTTGACATAGTAATCTCAGCTTGAGCCTTTTTAAATAACTCGTCAAGATAATCAAATGTCATCTGTACATTATTAGTATAATCACAATCAATTAATTCCGCTTTATTGTTAATTACAATTGGGGTTGCACGGTCATATACCTTATCAGTAATTGTAAATGTTGAGTCATCCTTATTAGCTGTACCAATAAACCAAGTATTTTGATTAATAAATAGCTTACCATTAATTAATAGCTTAGGATCACTTGGCTCAGAAGCCGGAACTAAATCAATTTTCCATTCATGAACATCTGGCATTTCCATAACTGATAGGAATTCAGCGAAATAATACTCAATACGAGCCAGGTTCATTTCATCTAAAACAATAAAATTAGGTTTATCAGAATAACCTGCTTGATAAACAGCTTTTAAGAAATCAGTTTCATTAAATTTCTTTGTAAATTCATTTAAATAGCCAAGCAATTCTGCACGATCACGCCATGATGGTTGAACAGAAATAATAGATGTTTCCTTGTTAAAGAATTTACCCATTGCATAAGGAAGGGAAGTTTTACCAGTACCAGAAATACCTTCCAAAATTAAAACCTTTGAAGTGGCCATTCCTGCAAAAAATCTAGCAATAATCTCTTTTGTATAATAAAGATGAAGCTGAGACGCACTGTATTTAATAAATCTATCAATAAGCTCAGGTAAATTAACCATATCGCTTGATTGCATTACCGTGAATTCAGATGAAATTTCATAGTCTTTATCAACCTGTGTAAGCTTAACGAAACGTGAATCAGATTGAAGAGCAGGTCTTTTACCTTTAAGAGATGAAGTTCCTCTTTCCATATCAGCCTGTCTTGCATAGGCTTCAGTACCACCAATTTGATTAATACGTAAAGCTAAAATCTTATTTTTTTCCTCAACTAAATCAAAAACACGATTATTTAAAACTGCTATTTCATCAACAAGCTCATCTTTTTCAATCTCACGCTTTCTAAATCTTATATACTTACGTAGGAACTGAAAAATAACAACAATTACTAAGCCAAAGAAAATAACTAAAACAATTGATACTAATACAAGAACAATCCAATCTAATACTTTAAAATTTTCATTATTAACACAAGATGTTATAATATCATTTATATATTGTTTAGGATATGAATAGAATATCTTAGAAAAAAGACTAAATAAGGTTTTAAACCAATCAAGAAAATTTTCAAAGAATTTCTTTAAAAAGCTTATAAAATATTTTGAAAACTCAGCCATATTTAATCCTCCTTACTAAAATTTAATCTAATCAATTATTTGTTTTCTTCTTTTTCTTTTGATTCTTCTTCATTATCTGATTCTTTAAGCATTTCTTTTAAAAGCTCTGCACGAAGTTCTGCCTTAAGCTTTTCTTTTTCATCTGCAGAAATAGTCTCTTGATTTGCAAGCTCTTGACTAGTTTCTTTCATTTCAAGTTTTAACTTTTCTTCTCTTGCACGCATTATATTTAAAACTAAAACACCAATTTCAAAAACCAATAGAATAGCAACTGGTACAATAATAATCGCAATAAAATGATTATTTATAGTCTGAATAGTTTTACCAAAACCAGACCATTTTCCAGAATAAATACCACGAATCTCTGTAGATCCAAAGGCTTGATAATTATTACTTCCTAGACTATTTAATATTGTCAAATAATTATCAGCATTTAATTTGGATGCATCAAAATTTAACTGTTTAGCAATCTTATCACCAACTGTGTAATATACATATGAATCATTGTTTGTTTTATCAATGTAAACAATTCTATGAGTATCTAATGCTGAACCGGCTCCCTTATTAGATGCAAGACGATAATCATAGAATGTAACAATATTACCCACTTCAAGTTTTGAAATATTTTTCTTGTTAGCGATTTTTACAATAATCATATCTCCTGTATTAAATGAGTCTTCATTATCACCAGTCATTGAATCAGAAAGTACATTTAAATAACCTTTTCCAAAAATATTAGGAATTTGATCATTTTTGTTTTTAGCTCTAATATTTGAAATAGAAAATAAAAGTACCAATAAAATTAATATATAAAATACAACGTTTAAAGCGATTTTTACTCCAAACCAAACTTTTTGTTTAGTAGTCATCGGAGTTTTTAATTCTTTGGTAGTGTTTTCTTGCATATATATACCTCTCTTCAATCTTATGTTAATATTCTAACACAAATAAAATCATTTTAAAACATTAACATAAAATAGCATTATAAAAACGCATTTTATTTTTTAAATACTTGATGACATACCAAGCTCAAATGTAAATGCTTCACCTTGAAGTTCAGTAATGCAATCTGCATCCCATCCTTCAAGCCACAAATACACTGTCATTTTTTTCATCATACCTGAATATAAACCATCATTTGAAGAAATAATTTCAGTTGTATCATAATCAAGATCATTTCTTTCATTTTGGGGAATTGATATTTTATTTTCACTTCTTTGATTATATAAATCTACTGCCAAATTATATTTTGTATTAATTCCACCAAAATTATATACATTATTCTTTACATTAGGAGCATTTCCTCCTATAGAATAAATAGTGGTATGTGGATTATTGCTAGAATTTAAAATATCACTATATAAACAAGCATCATATGTTGTAAGAGCAAGCCTCATTGCATTTGCAACATTCATTTTAACACCATCTGATATTTTGCCAAGTGATGTTTCATCATTAACATTCTCACCATCAAAGCTTACATACTTATCAGATGCTTTAACGGGATTAATTGTTGAAAGCCTGACAGACGTAGCTTCTTCGTTATTATCGTTATTAGAAGCAAGATAAATATCAAATGATATGTATTTATAATCAGATGCATCTTTATTATCTACATACTGAAATCCTTTATCTAAGGAAGTATAATCCTTAGGAGTTACAGGATCTAGGACAATATTTAATAAAGAGTTAACCTTATCATCACTTAAACCGGAAGCATCTATTCCTCTTTTTTGAAGAATTGCTTTTTTTACATCCAGTGATGATAAAGAATCTTGAAAATCAATACCATTGGTGGAAATTGCAAGTGAATTTCCACCTTTGATATCAAAATTAAAATCTTCTACATTATTTGTACGAGTCATAGCATACCAAGCATATGTTGATGTAACACCGGTTATTAACACTAAAATACTAAGTATAG
The DNA here is from genome assembly GCA_001916215.1 of Clostridium sp. CAG:307_30_263. Lineage (GTDB taxonomy): Bacteria > Bacillota_I > Bacilli_A > Acholeplasmatales > Anaeroplasmataceae > CAG-307. The sequence goes on along the minus strand of MNRZ01000031.1, from coordinate 4,844 downwards.
CTGATAACCATATTTTTTTTAAGAAATATTCCATGGTATGCTCCTTTCGTTAAATTTTACAGAGTAATACTATGCAGCAATGGCAGTTCCTTCACCTAATTCAAAGTTCATTGAAAGTGTCCATGCATGAGCAGCAATGGCATCAAAGCAAGCCTCATCTGCACCATTTAACCAAACTAAAAATTGAACAGTTACAGCATCTGCAGAAGTAATTTCTGTAATTACAAAATTTCCTGATTCTACTTGATTACCATCAACATCAAATGCATTTGTTACAGTAGGTCCGGCTGGTAAATCGGAACCATCATATGACGAATTAGATGATTTCTTTACATCAATGTAATATTGTTTTGCATCATAAGTTGCATCAGAATTATTTAAATGGAAAGTATTACTAGCAGAAACATCAGTACCAGTCATTGCCGTTGATGAAGCCTTATAACTTAACATCAATGATTTTGTTACATCTTCTGTTAATTCATCACCAACTTTAATAGACGTTTTGCTTGAATTTGAATCAACAATTGCAACATATTTTTTACTTTCTTTATCTTTATCAACAGCACGAACACTCTTAATTGAAAGTGGATATTTTTTATTAGTTTCAAGTCCTGTAACCTTAAAACTTAAAGAGAATGTATAATATCCCCCTGATATTTCTTGATTATTTTCATTCACAAATTTTCCATCAGAAACTGTTACAGGTTTTAAAGCTGATCCAGTTAATGTTGGTGTAGCACTAACTCCATATTTTCCATCTGCTGTCGCACTAATTGATAAGTTCGCATTTGCAGCAGCAACATCACCAGTTACTTCATTCATGCTTACATCACTATTTGTTACAAACCATGCATATGTTGATGCAGTAGTTCCTACAGCTGCAGCTCCTACTGCTACAGCAGACATAATTAATTTTCTTCTTAAACTTTTTTTCATAATTCTATTTCTCCTTTATTTTTTAACTATTTTATTATTGCCATTTGGCATACACGTCTCCTACTTGATCAGTACTTAATACACTTTGATCAAATAAGGTGTCAAACGATTCTTCTAAATACCACCCCATAAACTTTTTACCTTTTTTATAAGGTATATTATATGGTACTGTATTTAAAAGGGCACTACTAAGATAATCAACACTTGTAACATTATCACCATCATGGTAATTAATTCTATAAGAATCAATACTTTGCATACCTCTAAATGATAATGAAATATTTATATTTGTTCCTTGGATACCTTCGAAGCAATCTGCATCCCAGCCTTCAAGCCAAAAATTAAATTTGACTTTTTTTATTTCGTCCTTTTGTTTAAATGATACAATTTTTAATGAATCAAGCAAGTCAAAGCTTTGATAACTTGAAGGACATGCATCATAATTTATTGGACTAAAACTCGCTCCTTGATTTACACTATAAGTATAAGATGCATTCTTATTACTATCAAATCTAGAAGCTGTGGACTTATATGAATCATTATACAATTCACTATCTAGTGATGTTGCATAAGAGCCAATGCCAATTGAAGGCTCATATATTTTGGCTTTATCTTCTACAATAGTCGAAAATCTCATTGCGTCACTAGGACGAATTTTAAAGCCTTTAGTATCTTTCTTATAATAAGTTATATTGCCTAATTCATCATATGCTTCAAATCCACTTTTCAAGCTAAATGCTTGATTAGAATTAAGTTCTAAATAATCGGATGATATATTAAGAACTTGCTTAGATGCATCATAATTATTAGCCTCGGTATTAAAGCATAAATCAAATGGTGTATCAACATTAGCTTTAAAATATAAGTCAAAGCTTATATAAGCACCGCTAGCAACATCTACACTTTGATTAATTCCACTATAGCTTACCCTCTCAAAGATAATTCCATCTGAGGATGTTATTGGGCTTAAGCTTATCTTTTTGAGTTCAGTTTTAACAAAATCATCAGATGTTTCAACCAATTTCATTCCATCATAGAAATTACCATCAGCGCCAACTGTATATCCCTTTGAAGAAGCTACAACTGCTTTATAAATTTCATCATTGCCAAGATTCTCACTAAAATTTACTCCATCGATAGAAACTAAAGAATAATTATCTTTATAAAGACTCATTTCAAGATTACCAACTGAGGCTGTAAGACCTTTAAGATATGCTGCATATGTCGCCGTTACAGCTGTACCAATTAGCAAAATAATAGATAATGATAATACAATAATTTTTCGTCTCATATTATCACCTTCTGAATAATGAGAAATAAATCTCAAATCTAATTGTACCACCAAGGATTTCTTCGCTTAAGTCAGGGTCTTGGGAATCAACCCAAGTAATTAAAGTAAACTTTTTAACATCCCCAGGATGCAAGTCATAAAATTTATTCTCATAGGCAATGTTATTTTCAAGATCATATAATTTGGGATCAGGATATCTTTCAAAAAAGGGATCAGATGCTTTATCCGGTACATTTCCACCTTGATAAACTATTCCTTCATTATCATCCTCAAAATATTCAAGCCAAGTTACTAATTCAAGACCATCGTTCTTACCTGTAATTGAGCATTGTTGCATAACATTAACTATTTCACGCCCCATATTTTTCAAATAAAAGGTATATGAAACATAAGAATTGTTTTCCCAAATTCTAGATCCATCAGTATTTCTACATTCTTTTGCTTTAATAAAGGGATACATAATGACATTAGCTTCTTTAACAGACGCAGCCTCGAGTCTTGAATCATACCAAGAAAAATCTTCTTTTTCAGAAATAAAAATTTGCCTTGATGTTAAATCATCGCCAAGCTTAATTGAAAATGATCCAACATTTTGACCAAAATATGCCAAAATAACAATCAAAGTGACTAAGATACCAGTGAAGCATAGCGAGATTATAAGTCTTTTCTTTTTCTTCTTTTTAGGACCATAAATATCTTTAACATATATGTTCTTTTGGGGCATCTTTTCACCTCCTAGCATAAAAAAAGTTGCCAATAATAGTTTACTTACTTTTATTGACAACTGGCTATCTCATTTAAAGACCCTATAGCTTTGCGTCACAGCATTTCTACTGCTTTGCCTTTTACACTATAATATTAAATTTGTGCGCATTAACTAAATGCAATTATATTATACAAAATAATTAATAGTTGTCAAGTTTTTTGTTTATTATTTCCAGTTATCTTTTACAAAATACACTCTATAGTATAATTATACATTATAAAAGCTTTGTTTTAAAGACACATTACATAATTTTTATATGCTCATTTTGAGAATAATAAAAAAATAAAAAAGTTGTTGACAAATATTTTTTTTGTGATATAATTGTCGCCGTAGTTCTAATAACATATAAGTAATCAAATATGGTGATTACGTTTCTACCAGAGAACCGAATAAATTCTCAGACTATGGTATAAAAACTCTTTTTTGTTTTTTGTACTTTTATTGAAAAGGTGTGGATAACGCCTTTTTTTATTTTATTCTTTATGCTAAAATTAAATCAACTAAGGAGGATTTTATGATTTTAGAATTTATTGATCAAGTTTTCCCAACTAGTTTTTGGGGATGGATGTCTACAATTTTTTCATCGCTTGCAATCATTATTTTCATTTTTTCAGCTTGTCTTCAAAGTAAAAAAAAGATTTTATTAGTACAGGTTTTAGGACATATTTTATTAGGCATTGGCGAATTTATTTCTAACGCATTTTCAAGTATAATCCAAGAAATAATTTCCATTACAAGAAATATTTTAGTATATTTTAATAAAAATACTAAAATTGTTAATCTAATCTTGATAGCTATTGGAGTCATTTTTGGCGGATATTGTGCTTTATTTGGGAAAAATACCTTTACACCATGGAAGGGTATGGATGAAATCCACTGGTATAGTTTCTTACCAATAATCGCAAATTTTGAATATTCTGTTGCAGTAATGATTGATGGCATTAGTGTTAAATGGCTTAAGCTATCATTTTCTATATCATCATTTATGTGGGCAGTATGCTTTATGATTCAAGGTGCCGGATTATTTATTTCTGGATTCCTTAATGGATTAAATGGATGTGCAGCTTTAATTGCTTTTATTAAGCTTCAATATAAAGAACATAAAGAAAAAAATTAATTTTACAATTAAATCTTTTTAACAAAACGATAGCAAATTAATACTATCGTTTTATTTTCATTAAATTATTTATTTTAATATATTATCAAGCTCATCTAAAGAAAGTCCTGTAATAGCACTAATAAATTCTTTAGTTTGACCACTTTCAAATAACTTTTTAGCTATTTCTTTCTTATTTTCCTGAATCCCTTCAGCTTTTCCTTTTTCAATACCTTTTTGTTCGGCTTCATGTAATTGGCTATTTTGATCTAGAGCAAATATTTCCCTTGAAAAAGCTTGCGATCTTAAGGCTTTATCTTTATTCATATCTATTAGCATATTCAAAGCCTCCTTCATTTCTTGACTTTCAACAACAGGTAAATTATTCTTGTTATCAATATCAAAGAATATCATTCTTAAATTATTTATTTTAATATATTATCAAGCTCATCTAAAGAAAGCCCCGTAGCTTTAGCTATAAATTCCTTAGTTTGACCTAATGAATATAAAGTTTTAGCTATTTCTTTCTTATTTTCCTGAATTCCCTCAGCTTTTCCTTTCTGTTCGGCTTCATATAACTGGCTATTTTGATCTAGGGAAAATATCTCCCTTGAAAAAGCTTCCGCTCTTAAGGCTCTATCTTTATTCATATCTATTAGCATATTTAAAGCCTCCTTCATCTCTTGACTTTCAACAACAGGTAAATTATTCTTGTTATCAATATCAAAGAATTCTAACATTTTCCTTAACTCTAT
>MNRZ01000030.1 GCA_001916215.1 Clostridium sp. CAG:307_30_263 | reverse complement strand
ACTATTTCAAAAAGACGAACAAATAATGAATCAGCAATCCCAACTATTAAATCAACAAGAAAAGATTGTATCCTTAGTTAAATTATTAAAATCGCTAGGGAAAACAACCTTAGAAATCAAAGAAGCTACAGGTCTTTCAACTGATGAAATTCAAAAGATGTAAAATTTGATTATTAAAAAGAACTAGTTACAAAGCTAAAATAGCTTAAGTACTAGTTTTTTATTTTGTTTGATGTTATAAAAGTTAATATAGTTTTATAAAATTATAAATAAGTGAAATATACTTAATTTTTTAATAAAAAGAATAAATAAATCTTAATTTTTTAAATAATATCATAATTTAGTTTAAAAAAGTTATTAAATTTGGTATAATTAAGCGTAATGCATAAAGGTTGTGATTTTAATGAAATATGATGTTGTAATTGTTGGTGCAGGCCCATGTGGAATATTCTGTGCATATGAATTACTTGAAAAAAATAAGGATTTAAAGGTTTTACTTGTAGACAAGGGACATGATATATATCATCGTAAATGTCCTGTAATGCTTCACAAGATTGCTAAATGTCCTCAAAATAAAGATGGTGTATCAGGATGCTATCCTGCTTGTTCTATTACAAATGGCTTTGGTGGCGCTGGAGCTTATTCTGATGGTAAATTTAATATTACATCAGAATTTGGTGGCTGGATGACAGATTATTTATCAGCTTCTTTAGTTGAAGAATTAATTTGTTATGTCGATTCAATTAATCTTAAGTATGGCGCTACACACGTAATTACTGATCCTACAACAGAGGCAGTAAAGGAAATTGAACATAAAGCAATTGGTGCTGGTCTTAAATTATTAAGAAGCCGTGTAAGACATTTAGGTACAGAAAATAATTTACAAATTTTACAAAGAATGTTTGATGATCTTGCTAAGGTTATCGATATGCGTTTTGAATGCGAAGCATCAGATGTTATTGTTCGAGATGGTAAGGTTTGTGGTGTTATGCTTGGCGATGAGTTTATTGAAACTGATAAAGTTTTACTTTCAGTTGGTCGTGATGGTTCAATTTGGCTTGAAGAAATTTGTAGGAAGCATCATATTGATATGACTCATAATCAAGTTGATATTGGTGTTCGTGTTGAAACATCTGATATTGTAATGCAAGAAATTAATAAGCATTTATATGAAGGAAAGTTTTTGTACCGTACTAGCGTTGGTACAACTGTAAGAACATTCTGTTCCAATCCTTCTGGACATGTTGTAGTTGAAAACCATAGTGGTACAATGCTTGCTAATGGACATGCTTTTGCTGATCCTAAGCTTGGTACAAGAAATACTAATTTTGCATTACTTGTATCTCATAAGTTTGAAGAACCATTTAATGAGCCTAATGAATATGCTCATGAGGTATCACGTCTTGCCAATCAATTATCATGTGGATCAATTATTGTCCAACGCTATGGTGATATTATGAAGGGACGTCGTACAACCGAAAAACGTTTAAAGGAAGGATTTATTGAACCTTCTTTAAAGGAAGCTATTCCAGGCGATTTAGGTCTTGTATTACCATATAATACAATGAAATCAATTATTGAAATGATTGAAGCCTTAGATAAGGTTACACCAGGTATTGCCACAGAACATACTTTACTTTATGGTGTTGAGGCTAAATTCTATTCAGCACGTCCTGTTTGCAATGATCATTTTATGACTCATATTGATGGGCTTTATGTTGGTGGCGATGGTGCTGGTATAACAAGAGGACTTGCTCAAGCTGGTGCAAATGGCGTTTGGGTTGCCCGTGATATGATAGAGAAGAAATAAGAGGTATAAAATATGTCTAGATTAGTTGTAGTTGGCTCTCAATGGGGCGATGAAGGTAAAGGTAAAATTACGGATTATCTTGCATGTAAAGCTGATGTTGTAGTCAGATATCAAGGTGGAAATAATGCCGGGCATACAATAGCCTTTGATGGAAAGAAGTTTGCCCTTCAATCAATTCCCTCAGGAATCTTTAATCCCCATATTACAAATGTAATTGCTAATGGTGTTGTATTTAATCCTAAGGCTTTTCTTGAGGAATTACATGGCCTTGAAGAAAGAGGTATTAATGATTATAAGCTTAAAATTTCTGATCGTGCTTCTTTAATTATGCCATATCATATTATGCTTGATGGAGCAATGGAAAATTTAAAGGGTGACCATAAAATTGGTACAACTAAAAAGGGTATTGGTCCTTGCTATACTGATAAGGCTGCTCGTATTGGTTTACGGGTTGGAGATTTATTATGCCCTGAATTTTTCCATGAACGCTTAAGTGAAGCTTTAGTAATCAAAAATATGGAGCTTAAAATGTATGGTCTTCCTGAACTTAATCTTGAGGATGTCTATAATGAATATATGGGATATGCTAAGCAAATTTCTAAATATATTTGTGATACATCTGAATATTTAAATGAAGCGATTAAAGAAGATAAGCAAATTTTATTTGAAGGTGCTCAGGGAGTTATGCTTTGTATTGAACATGGTACCTTCCCATATGTTACATCATCATCTCCATGTGCAGCCTCTGTGCCACTAAATACAGGTATTGCACCTAAATATATTGATAATGTATTAGGTATTTGTAAGGCTTATACTACAAGAGTAGGAGCTGGTCCTTTTCCAACCGAAATTGAAGGAGAACTAGGTAATATAATTCGTGAACGTGGTCATGAATATGGAACTGTTACTAAGCGTCCTCGTCGTATTGGCTATCTTGATGGGGTAGCCCTAAGACATGCAGTTAAGGTTTCAGGTATTAATAACTGGTCATTAATGCTATTTGATGTATTAACCGGTATTGAAGAATTAAAGATTTGTACAGGTTATATGTTAGATGGTAAAAGAATTGATTATATGCCTGGTACATTAAGTATATTTGAACGTTGCCAGCCAATTTATGATACATTGCCAGGTTGGACAGAAGATATTACAAATGTTCATTCATTTGATGAATTACCACAAAATGCTAAAAATTATATTCGTAAGATTGAAGAGGTAACAGGCGTTGACGTAGCTATGTTCTCTGTTGGACCTGATCGTCTTCAAACTATCGTAATCAAGGAAGTTTTCTAATGAAACTTCCTTTAATTATAAGTAGCTGCTTACTTGGTAATAACACTAAATATAATGGTAAAAATAATTATAATCAAAGTGTAGAATCTCTTAAGGATTTTTTTGATTTTATCGTTATATGTCCTGAAGTAGAAGGAGGACTTTCTATTCCTCGTGATCCGGCTGAAATTATTGGGAATAAGGTTATTACCAATAATGGTAAGGATGTAACAAAAAACTATAATAATGGGGCTAAGCTTGCTTTAGATAAGGCTTTAAAATATAAGGCTAAATATGCATTGTTAAAGGCTAAAAGCCCTAGCTGTGGTAAAGATTATATTTATGATGGAACATTTAGTGGTAATTTGATAAAAGGTGATGGTGTTACAACTAGTATACTAAAGAAAAATGGAATTAAGGTTTTTACTGAAAATGAAATAGAATTATTACTCAAAGAAATTAGCACAAATATAACAAAATAAACATTTGTATATAGCTTAAAAAGCAGAATTTAATTCAACATTATGCTTAGTTATCTAAAAAATATACTTGCAAATTATTGACAAATTGAATTGTTAGCTTTATAATTACCATAATCAATATGAGTGGAGGGTGATAATTATGAAGAAAATATTGATTACTTTAACTAGTGCATTTGCTTTAATGGCTTTTCCGTCATTATCATTTGCAAAGGTTCCGTCAGGTATAACTCCTTCATTAGGTGATATCGGTGGACAACCATTAGAACCTGTATTAAATAAGGTGTATGATACTTGGTATTACAATGTTGAGCCAAAATATGATAGTAGCTACAAAACTAGATTTAAACCTGTTAAATTTGAGACGATAGGAAATGTTGGGAAAACTGATCCTACGACAGGGAAAGTATTACCAAAATATGCGTACGAAATTTTTGAGGCGGATAAGTTATTTTGCCTGCCATACTATAGTGAATGTGTAGGTACGTTTAAATCAGGAGATTCCTATTCAGGTACATATTCATCAAGTTCAACTATAACATATCAAGAAAGTGTTGAGGCTGCTTTGTCAGCAGTTATTAAAAAATCATCCAAATTAGGTTTAAAAATTGACATATTAAATTTTGGATACTCTATTAATAGTGAAATAAAATCAACTGTATCAACTTCACTAAGAATCACTGAAACAAAAACAAACTCATCAACAGTATCATATAATTACAATATTAGTAAAGATGGTATTTATTATGTTCAACAAAGAGGATTATTTAAACTATATGAAACGTTATCATATGAAATCATTTATGATGAGACAAATATTTATAATAATGCCAAATATAAATTAATAAGTATGAATAGTGATTATAAACTGGTAGATGATTTGGGACAGGCACTATCTAAATATCATTATGATGATTACGGCAATGCCATATATGATGATTATATAGAAAATTCATCATATATTTACTTTTAAATTTGAATTAGGAGAATGATAATATGATATATTTAGATAATATAGGAGTAATTAGAAATAAAGAAGAAATTTTAGCTAATTTTAATTTTTTATTTGAAGATAAGCGTATTTATGGAATTAGTGGTACTAACACGCAATCAAGAACACTTCTTGAAATTATTGCCGGTATTTATAAATTAAATAGTGGAAAATGCTTGTACGATGATTTAAAAAAAGCTGATTTAGGTTATGTATGCTTTGGGCATATGCTAGTCTTAAGTCAAACAATCGAGGATAATTTGAAGTTTATTTTAGAAATGTCTGAAATAAAATATGATCATAATAAGGTAAAAGAAGTCTTAGCTATGCTTGATGTTGATTTAGATTTAGATATGCAAATAGCTAAGCTATCTGATGGGCAAAAAACGATAATTGAATTTATAATTCCTTATTTAAAGAAGAGTAAGGTTGTTTTATTTGATTGTTTAGATGTTGCGGGGCCAGAATATCAATTTATTTTAAATAATCTAAAAAAGCTCTATGCAAATAAATTATGTATTATCACATCTTCTTCATTTAATGGATTAAATTTTGATGAGGTTTTATATTTAAATAGTGGTGAAAGAAAGACCTTTTCTAAGCCTAATAATATATCTAACATAAAGGAAAAAACTTCCCTTAAGGCTTTACTATCAGTTTTTAAGGGTTTCTTTTTAAATAAAAAGATTTATTTATTAGGAATGGCTTTGCTATTTTCTTTTATACTGGCAATGCTTAACATTGTTTTTTCTAATAAATTTTATTCATTTGATAATTTAAGTGAGAAAATGGCTAAAAATAATGATTTGATGCCTATTATAATTGAAGGTGATGTTAAAGATATAACATTATCAAATGTAAAATATCGTAATGCAATTGAACTTGGTAATACAAGAATCGAAGGAATGTCACTTCGCTACAATGGTAAATATAATGTTTTTAATTATTATGTTTACGATGATTCTTTAGGTGATAATGAAATAAAAATCACATCTCTTGTAGCTGATGAATTAATTTTAAGAGGTGTACTTCCTACATCTGATTATCAAAGCTTAATAGGAAAAGAGCTAACTATAAGTCATACATATACTTATGGTGCTAATTGGGAGCGTTCATATTTAGACTCATCAAAATATAAAATAAAAGATATTATTGTTTTTGATGATGAAAGTGATGAAGCTTCTAGAACTTTATATGGAAATAAAAATACTTATTTTGATTTATTTAAACTTTATATAAGGAGTCAATATGTAACTTCAAATGAAACTGAATTTTTTGAGGTAAATGGTATGCCTTATCTTGCACTTGATTATGGAACGGATTATAATTTAGAATTTAATGAACTATGTGTAGGTAAACAAGCTAGAAAGTTCTTACAAAATCAAGGATATAATCTTGTTGATGGCAAAACGATAACATTAAATGTATTGTCATCTACACTGACAGTTGGGGATACATCTAATTTAGAAAAATTATCATATACATTTAAAGTTAAGTTTGATGATTCTGTTGATGAGCTACAGATTTCTTCAGAAACACAAAACACATTATTACGTCTATCATTTTCTAAATATTTTGGTTTTAAAAATGATCAGTATAATTCATATTATGATGAGTATGACTCTTATTATTTTGATGATTTTTCAGATTGTATGCTATTTTATCAGGAAATAAAACAGGCTGGTATATATAAAGATAATTTAATATATACAAATGCTAATACAATAAATAGTATCTTAACTAATAGTTTTAGAAATGATTTTGAGAATATAGCCTTATTTTTAGTGAGTATTGGCTTAGTATTATTAACCTCAATATTGGTTGTTTATCATACACTACATAAAGAAAAGGACTATCAATATCTAACAAGTCTTGGTTTGTCGTTAAAGGGTCGGTATTTATTAGGTATTTTTGAAAATTTAATCATGGTTGGAATTGTATATATTGGAGCTAATATAATTGATATTGCGTATTTTTCTATTAAGGGTGCCTATATTAAGGCTAAATATAATATAAATTCATTTATTATAGGCTATAATTTTCCATTTAGCTTAATAGTCCTAATTATAATTATAATATATGCTACCTTATTATCTATTGTAGTAACAAAGGCTAAAAGTAAAAGGGTGTGGTTGGAGTGATTATTTTAAACGATATTACAATCGGTTATAAAAAGAAGAAGGTGTTAGAACACATTAGCTATAAATTTGAAGATAATGGTATGTACGCTATTGTGGGAGAATCAGGTATTGGCAAAACCACCTTGCTTAGCACAATTGCTAATTTAAAGACGCCTTTAGAAGGACATATTTACTATAGTGAGGATATTGCTAATTTATCTTCATCAATTGGTTATGTTTTTCAAGATGGAAACTTAATTGATAACCTTACAGTTTTAGAAAATATTAACATTATGATCGAGTCGGATGTTTCAAGTGAAGAAATTCATGATGTATTAGCTAATTTGGGTATTTTAAAATACGAGGATACTAAGATTAAATTTTTATCAGGAGGAGAAAGAGAAAGAGTAAGCTTAGCACTAGCTATAATAAGAAATTCTAAGGTTATTATAGTTGATGAGCCAACTGCTAATCTTGATTATGAAAATGCATTAAATATTTTTAATATGTTAAAGGAAATGTCAAAGGAAAGGCTGATTATCTTTTCTTCTCACGATATGGATTTTGTTGCAAAATATGCTGATTATATTATTGATTTAAAACAGAGCTTTTCTAATATTGCGTATAATACGAAGGTAATTGAAGGCTATTATAGTAAAAGAAAAATAAAACCAAAATTCTTTTTCAATGTTTATCGTAAAACTAATCGGGTGAATTACGCTACAATGCTAATTACGTCTATAATATGCACAATCTTATTAGCAATTTTAGGCTTTTTTATTACGCTTAATCAGCACACAAAAGCTTTTGTAATTACAAAATATATAAAGGATAATGATATTCCAGAAATAGTTGTTTCTAAAGATTCTTTAGAAGAAAATAATATAATTTTAGATGATTATGATTTAGAATATAATATCGTTCAAAAAAAGTTAGTATCAAATCTTTCTTTTTATTCAGCAAGTCCTAATTTTGGTGAGACAAATCAAGCAATTAATTATATTGCTTGTGATGAAACGCTAGATGATATGAGTGTTATAATGACTGATTATAGTCTTGATATTTTAAGGAAAGCTAATATAATTTCTTTTAAAGATTATAGTGAATGCATAGGAAAAAAGATTTTCTATGAAACTCACGCAGGCTATTATGAATGTACTATTTGTGAAGTTAAATACACAGGCTATCAAGAAGCGATAGGATCGAATTCTGATTTTGATATTGATGCCTTAGACGATTACACAAAAATGTGTTATCAAACAATGTATTGTAATTCAATAACGAGCTTTTACTTATTTAAAAACTCTCTAGCGCTTAATATTTCATTAGAAGGAATTAAAGCTAATCTTATAAACTCAACTGATTGTACGGATAATAAAGTGATGCTATCTAGTGTATTACATGATTCATATTTGAAACAAACAGGCAAAGAGTTAAATGTTGGTGATGAGGTATCATTTAAAATAAGTATAGGTAATAAAAGTCAAGTATTTTCATTTGTTTATGCCGGAACAATACCGACTCTTACCTGCTCTTTATATCTTAGTGATGATTATTACTATGAAGTAGCGGAAGCATTATTTGAATTTAAATATGATTCATATATTATAATACCAACGAATGATTTTAGTGCTTTAATAGAAGCGGCAGTAGATAATGATATTGATTTAGTATATAAAGGCTCTAATTCTTTAGAAAGAGTATTAAATCAAATAGATAATATTTCTTCAAGTGTTACAATAGCCATTATTATTGGAGTGCTAGCTATTTTTTGCGTAAATGGATTTGCGATTTTTATCGAATCAAATAATAATAGATACCAGTTTTCAGTCTTAGAAAATTATGGAATAAATAAAAAATATGAGGCTTATGCTTTAATTTTAAATAATTTTATTCAGTACTTACTTGAGCTAGTAATAAGTAGTTTATTTGTTTTAATGATTATTGCATCCTATAATGCTTATATAAAGACTTCGTTTGGCTTTGCTAGTCTTTTTGAATATCGGTTTAAAGCTATAGCCATTTCCCTTGCTTTTGGGCTTATAACTAATATATTGAGCTTGGGTGTATATCTTTTGATTATGATGAAAAGAAAAAGAGCAAGTCATGTTACAAATTCGTGAGGTAGGTTATGGTAGAGCTTTCTAATTTAACATTAGGTTATAATGAAAAGAAAATAATTACTAATCTTAGTTTTAAATTTGAAGTAGGAAAATTATATGCTATTTCAGGACCCTCAGGGATTGGCAAAACGACCCTTTTGAATGCTATTGGGGGAATTTTAAAGCCTTTAGAGGGAAATATTTATTATAATATGCCTATGAATTTAAGTAAGGATGTAACCTTTGTTTATCAGGACACTTCGCTTATTGATTCTTTGACGGTTCTTCAAAATATTAAATTAATGCTAATCCTTGCGGGTGTAAAATTTAAAAAAACAGCGATATTAGAGGTTTTAGATGAGCTTAATGTTTTAGAGTATTTAAATACTAAAATTAAGTTTCTATCAGGTGGAGAAAGACAACGTATTAATATTGCAATTGCAATTTTAAGAGATTCTAAAATTATTTTATGTGATGAGCCTGATTCTAGTCTTGATGAAGATAATATAAGAAAAATAATGAAAATTCTGAAGGAATTAGCTTTAACAAAGCTAGTTATTTTCACCTCGCATAAGCAAAAAGCTTTAGAGTATGCAGATGAGATTATCAGTCCTAATTCTTCAAATGAAAGCTATGAATTAACTGCTAAGTATAAGGGATATCATAAAATAAACATAAAAGCATTTCTATATATTTATTTTAAAGGCCTTAAAGGTAAGATTGTAAGTTTTATTTTTAGTCTTATAATTTTTACACTTATGATTTTTGTTTCAAGCTATTTCTATTCATTAGGACACTATGATAAATCTAAAAGCTTGATTAATGAGCTTAATGAAAATGAAGGCACATCGTTATTAATTAAAGCTCGTACGGATACTTTAAAAGAAAATAATCTTGATTTTTCTTATTATAGTAAGATAAAAATTACAGGTGAAGAATTAGGAATTTTAAATTCTAGTGATGAAATATTCAATGGTGTTGTTATAGATGATACTTTGGGTGACGATGAAATAATGGTTACTGATTATAGTTTGAGATTACTTAGAAAAAATAATCTTTTATCATTTTCAACTTATAATGAATGTGTTGGTAGTGATATTCATATAACCTATAAGAAAAATAATTTATTAGTCACTAAGAATTTGAAAATAAAAAAATATCTTTCTACTAATTATGATAAAATTAATCCTTCATATAGTAATAATGATATTTATACAAAGCTTATGTATGTCAATGCAAGTACCTATTATCAGCTATTTTATAATACATATAAGAAGCAAGCTATTACTTTAGGCGCAGATAAGTATAAGCTTATGACATCTAATCAGTATAATCTATTATATAATGAGGCTATTATTGGAAGTGATGTTTTAAGCTATTGGCAGAGTCAGGGCTATGATATTAGCTTTGATAATAAATCAAGTATTAAGCTATATGTAAATGATATGGAAATTACAACTAACCTATCAATTAAATATAATGAAATGGTCGAAGGAATATATGTTAATGAAGCTACTAAAGAAGGCTTAGATGAAACTTTTTTTGTAAAATATTACTCGTTATACGATGAATTTAAGGTATTCTTAGTAACAAAGGATAAGATAAAGACAATTGCACTATTATACTTTAATGGCAGTGAAATTGAATTTATAAATTCCGATAATTTCTTTAAAGCATTAGCAGAAATTGATGATGATAATGCCTTATTTGAAATCTTAAAGGTTGGATTAATTGCCTTAACCTTAACGATTGTTTTTTTAAGCTATTATAGTTTTTGTAAGGTAAATAATGTTCGCTTTCAAATTTTGGAATTATATGGACTTCCTAAAAGAAATAGACCATTAATGCTATTAATAGGTAATCTAGCTTCATCCATCATAAGCTTTTTAATTTCTTTTAGTATGCTATATAATATATTTAATCAGAAAGACAATGTTATAAAGAATAAATATTTTTTAAACTCATTCTATTCATTATTTAGTTTTAAATATATGCTTTATGTATATTTGATTGTGTTAGGAATTATTGTTGGAGTATTTGCTATATTTGTTCCTTTTATTTTCACAAAGAAACGATATTCTTATATTTCTAAATAAAATTTAAGTAAAAGTATAATTAATTATTAATTTTTTGGTATAATGTTAGTAGCATATTAAAAAGAGGTGCTTACTATGAACATTAAAAAGCCTGTTTTAAAATATAATGATGATGATTTAGATTTAAATTTTGAATGCGATATTACAAATGAAAATCCTAGTTTTAGTGCTATGGACCAACAAATTAATGATATGAAGCGTGATATTGAAGAATATGATAAAGATATATATCGTCTTACAAGTCACGCTACGCTTTTAGATTATTCCCTTAGTGTAGCTTCGGGCATACTTGCAGGATTTTTGGATATTATTTTTACTAAAAATTTAGATTTAAGTAGTCCAAGTAGCTTAATTAACGGTGTTGCAACTGAGTTTTCAGGTGAGCCTATTTCCTCAACAAAGGAAGCTATTAATGTTTTAAATAATGGTTTAAATGCATCCTCATCAATAAATAATTTATACCTTGCCAGTCAAGCATCTTTAATAGAACTTGTATTTAGTATAATTGGGGCACTAACGGGAAGTAAAATATTATATACTAAAAATGACGAGGTAAAGGTAGAACATGTTAAGCCCGTCATTGATGCTAGTCTTTTTAGTGGCGTTTTTTATGGAACGATAGCGTGGATTTGTCATTTAATTTCAAGTAAAGCATCGCTTGAATCTAATATTCCTGCGGGTTTAAAAAATTTAGTTTTTGATGCTACAAATAGTGGCTTAAAGGTAAAAGGTAATGATTTATATCAAGCTATTAATAATAATATCGATTCCTCATCCTTAAATGCTATTTCAACTGGCTTAAACACTTTAAAGCTTTTAGGTAGTCAAGCTCTTGTTGTAGGAATTAATGAAGCAGTAGTTAGAGCAGTTTTTTTCATCCGTGAATTTTTTAAAGAGGTTAAGCAAAAAAATATTAAATCAGTTAAAGAATTAGGTAAGGTTGATTTTAAGAAGACAGTTCCCTTTAATAGCCGTACCGTCGCTAGAATGATTTCTGTCTCTCTTGCAACGATGATGGCTATAGATATATGCGATGCATCAATTGAAGCGGCAATTAAAAGTGATGGAAATAAAGCTTTGTTTGCGTCTAACCTGGCAATTAGAATCAATTTTATAGGCGTAGGAAGAATTATCTTAGCTGTTTCAACAGAGCTTTATATGGCCAAAAGCCTTAAGAAAAAAAGAAATGAACGTATTTCACTTGTAAGTGATTACGTAACATTATTAGGAAGAAAAATATATTGTATCCAAGATGATGTTTGGAAGGAATGTCATAAGGCATCAGAGGTTATTGAATCAGTAAAACAAGTAGCGGCTGATACAATATTAATGGCTTCCTCAGAACTTGATAAAACCAAAGAAAGTCTTGAAAATATTGAAAAAACAGTTGATGATGCCTTTAAAAAGAATGAAAATCTAAAAAAAGATATTAAAGACATTCTTGACTGGGAGTGAAGTAAATGAATGACGATGTAAAAGAAAATGTAGATAATATAAGTGTAGCTGATGTACCTAAATTAATTGAAGACCAGTTTGAATTAATGACAAGTCTAAAGGAAAATCTTAATCTTGCTAAAAGTCATGCAAAAGACGCTGATCTTAAGGTTCGTGAGGCTAAGGAAAAAAGGATTGGTCTATTTAATAAAAAGGATGCAATGGAAGCTATGCAAAATAGCCAAATGTCTTTAAGTGAAGCTACCTTAAAAAATACAGAAGCACTTGAAAAAACATTCGAGTATCAACAAGCATTAACTAATATAACAAAGTTTTTGTTTGGTCTTGGGGTTTCTAATATTGCAGTAAATAGAACGATTGTAAGAGAGCTTGAGCTTCGTCTTGAGCATGCAAGTGAAGAAGAAATTGATGATATGGCACGTCAAGAGCTTTTAAATGTTGTTCATGACCTTAAGGCTCAAGAGGATATTACTAAAAAACAAACTGATTTTTCGTTGAGACTTAAGAATGTAAATGATGAGCTTGATGGAATTGATTCGGATCTTCAAGGCTTGAAGCAGCATTATAATAAGACAATAAAGGCTTTAAATAATAAAATAACGGAGCTTGAGCATAAAACTAAAGTATTACAAATTATCCTTATTTTAACTTTTTTATGTGCAATAGCGGGAATAGTATTAGCTATTTTATTAAAATATTTACTTTAATTGTGAAATAAGTTAATTGAAAAAGTAAATTCCGCTATGAATAGTAGAAAAAACTAAAAAAAGAAATGTAGGACTAAATTCCGCTTAAGTAAAAGGAAAAATCAGAG
>MNRZ01000029.1 GCA_001916215.1 Clostridium sp. CAG:307_30_263 | reverse complement strand
TATTAATTGGAGAATAGAATGAAGTTATAATCTATAAAAGCCTAACCGTAAGGGCTGAAGTGTATGAATTCTATAGTTTTCTATACTTTATTTTACGGTAATTAAGGTGAGACATACAATTTCAAAGGGTATATATTACTGATGAAGACGATAAGAAATATAATAAATTAATTTTGGATACTCCCAAAACAAAAGAGTCAATTAGAGATACTCCCTTATCTTCGGATTTGGTTAAATTTTTTATTCCTATTAGTAGTAAATAAGGAATATTACATTTTAACTAATGGAAAAATCCGACAGAACCAAGAAATTATAGAAATTACTATAAGAGATTACTTTCTAAACTTGAAATACCTGATATAAAATTTCATGTTAGACATAGTTTTGCTACAAGATGTATCGAATCAAATAGTGATTATAAAACTATAAGTGTAATTTTAGGCCATTCGAATATTTCTACTACATTGAATCTTTATGTTCACCCTAACAAAGAACAAAAAAAGAAATGTATTGATAAAATGCTAAGATCATTCTAAAGACAAAATATAGAAAAATAATAAATAAATAGCCCCTATATTTTAAAAAATAGATTTAATTTTTGTCAACTATTTTAAAATTATTTTTACAAAAAGTATTGACACTATTAACTAGTAATGTTAAAATGTTAAAGGCATTAAAATACACATGCTTTTGGAGCTCACCGTCCAGTGCAGATGACATTCTGTGGAGGTCAAAGCGTTGAAAAAAGCAGAGGTAAAAAAACAAAATAAAATGGAGGAAAATAATATGTCAGTAGTTTCAATGAAACAATTATTAGAGTCTGGTGTTCATTTTGGACATGCAACTCGTAGATGGAACCCTAAGATGGCTAAGTACATCTACACAGCAAGAAATGGTATTTATATCATTGACTTACAAAAAACAGCTAATGAAATCGAGAAGGCTTATGCAGCTTTACTTGAAATCGCTAAGAACGATGGAAAGGTACTTTTCGTAGGTACTAAGAAGCAAGCTCAAGAGGCTGTTAAGGAAGAAGCTCAAAGAAGTGGTCAATATTACTGCAATAACCGTTGGTTAGGTGGTACTTTAACTAACTTCAAGACTATTCGTAAGAGAATTAAGAGATTAAATGATCTTGATAAGATGTTTGAAGACGGAGTTATCGATCAATTAAAGCTTACTAAGAAGGAAGTAGCTAAGATTTCTCAAGAAAGAGAAAAACTAGAAAAGAACCTTGGCGGTATCAAGGATATGAAGGGTCTTCCTCAAGCTTTATTCATTGTTGATCCTCGTAAGGAGCACAATGCAATTTTAGAAGCTCGTAAGTTAAATATCCCTGTATTCGGAATCGTAGATACAAACTGTGATCCTGATGATGTTGATTATGTTATCCCTGCAAATGACGATGCAATTCGTGCAGTTAAGCTAGTTACTTGGGTTATGAATAACGCAGTAATCGAAGCTAACGGTGGTGTTGTTGAGAAGTTTGAAGATGAAGCTGTAAACCTTTCTGAGGAAATCAACAAGGAACAACCAAAGAAGGACAATAAGGGTCCTCGTAAGCCTCAAGGCGATAGAAAGCCTGGCTTCAAGAAGCCTTATCAAAAGAAGGACGCTCCTAAGGCTCCTAAGGCTGAATAATTAACTAATTAAAAAATAAAAAAAATTTAGGAGGATTACCATGACTGTTACACCACAACTTGTAAAAGAATTACGTGATAGAACAATGGCTGGTATGATGGATTGCAAGAAGGCATTAGAGGCTTGCGACTGTGATATGGAAAAGGCTATCGTTTGGTTACGTGAAAAGGGTATTGCAAAGGCTGAAAAGAAGGCTTCAAGAGTAGCTGCTGAAGGACTTTGCTCATACGTAATTGATGGAAATGATTGCGTATTATTCGAATTAAACTCAGAAACTGACTTCGTTGCTAAAAACGATAAGTTCTTAGCTTTACTTGATAAGGTTGGACAAATCATTAGTGCATCTGATGCTACTAATACTGAAGAAGCTTTAAACATTACTGTTGAAGGCAAGACTCTTGAGAATATTATTCTTGAGGATTCTGCTGTAATTGGTGAAAAGGTTTCTTTGCGTCGTGTTCAAAGAATCACTAAGGAAAATAGTCAAATTTTCGGTGCTTATAAGCACATGGGTGGTAGAATTGTTGTTGTTGCAGTTCTTGACAATGCTGATGAAGTTGTTGCTAAGGATATTGCAATGCACATTGCTGCAAACCAACCTACTTATGTATCTCAAGCAGATATTAGTGAAGAAAAGCTTGCTAGTGAAAGACAAATTATCTTAACAGAAGCTTTAAATGAAAATGCTAAGGCTGCTAAACCAAAACCTGAAAACATTATTGAAAACAATATTGTTCCAGGACGTTTACAAAAGTACTTAAAGGAGATCTGCTTATTAGATCAACCATTTGTTAAAAATCCAGATGAAACAGTAAGCGTATATCTTTCTCATACTAAATCAACAGTTAAATCATTCATTCGTCTAGCTGTAGGTGAAGGTATTGAAAAAGAAGTTGTAGACTTCGCTGCTGAAGTTGCTGCTCAAGCTGGTCTAAACAAGTAATTTATTGAGGGGCAACATGTTTGCTCCTCTTTTTTAAAAATTAAAAGGAGTTGTTCATATGTATAAAAGAGTGTTATTAAAGCTATCAGGAGAAGCCTTAAAGGGTGAAACTTCTTTTGGAATAAATCCTCAAACAGTAAAAGAAACTGCAAATCAAATTAAGGAAATTTATGATTTAGGCTGTGAAATTGGTATTGTTTGTGGTGGAGGAAATATTTGGCGTGGCAAAACCGGTGAAGAGCTTGGCATTGAACGTGCTCAGGCTGACTATATGGGTATGCTTGCAACAATTATGAACTCTTTAGCATTACAAAATGCCCTAGAACAAGCAGGTGTTCCAACACGCTGTTTAAGTGCACTTGAGGTTCAAGCTGTAGCTGAACCATATATTAGACGTCGTGCTATTCGTCACCTTGAAAAAGGTCGTGTTTGTATTTTTGCTGGTGGTTTGGGAAATCCTTATTTTTCAACTGATACTGCAGCTGCTACACGTGCAATTGAAATTGGCGCTGATGTTGTTTTAATGGCTAAAAATGGAACTGAAGGAGTATATGATTCAGATCCAAGAAAAAATCCTAATGCTAAAATGTATGAAGAACTATCTTTTAGTGAGGTCCTTAATAAAAATCTTGCTGTAATGGATTCAACTGCCGCAAGCCTTTGTAAGGATAATGGTATGAAGCTTATTGTATTTAATATGAATAAGCCAGGAAATATCGTTAAAGCTGTTAAGGGTGAACATATTGGAACCCTTGTTAAAAATGATTAAAAGGAGCTTAAATTTATGCCAGATATGATTTTAATGGAAGCAGAAGAAAAAATGGAAAAGTCAGTTCAAGCATTTGAACATGAACTTGCACAAGTTCGTACCGGACGTGCTAATCCTGCTATCCTAGATTCAGTATTTGTTAATTATTATGGATGTCCTACTCAACTTAAGCAAATGTCATCTATTTCTACACCAGAGGCTAATCAATTATATATTAAGCCATTTGATAAATCATCATTAAAGGATATTGAGGTTGCTATCTCTGCAGCTAATCTTGGTTTAAACCCTCAAGGTGATGGAATTGGTATTCGTATTGTACTTCCTGCAATGACTGAGGAACGTCGTAAGGACCTTGTTAAGCAAGTTGGTCGTGTTGCCGAAGAAGGCAAGGTTGCAGTTCGTAATCTTCGTCGTGATGCTAATGATGCTTTAAAGAAACTAGATTTACCTGAGGATGAAGAAAAAGGATATCTAGACGATGTTCAAAAGCTTACTGATAAATATATCGCTAAGATTGAAGATATCGCTGATGCAAAGAGCAAAGAATTAATGAATATTTAATTTTATAATAAATAGATGCTAGCTTTTAATGTTAGCGTCTTTTTTTGAATTTTAAAGTATTTATTTTAAATTTGTTTGTAATATCCTTTTATTTATGCTAAAGTATATAGTGAATTACTAGTCACAAGTAGGTGAAAAAATGACTGAACAAGAAATAATTAAAAAAGGTGTTCCTAATCATATTGCGATTATATTAGATGGAAATGGCCGCTGGGCAAAAAAAAGATTAATGCCTCGAACTTATGGTCATCTTCATGGTGCGAATAATTTAATTAATATGGCTAAATATGCTAATAAAATTGGTATTAAGTGCATGACTGTATATTGTTTCTCAACGGAAAATTGGTCTCGTCCTGAAAAAGAGGTTAAATTTATAATGACAAAACCTCTAGGTTATTTTAGAAAATATAAGAAAAATTTATTTGATTCAAATATTAAAATAACTATTATCGGAAGAAGAGATCGATTAAGCCCTCAGTTCTTAGAATTTATTGAAGAGGCTGAAGAAAACACAAAAAAACATACAGGCTTAAATCTTGTTTTAGCTATTGATTATGGTTCTTTAGATGAAGTAAAAAATGCAACAAAAGAAATTGCAATGCTTGTTAAAGATGGAAAATTAAATCCAGATGATATAACAGAAAGTACAATCTTTAAACATTTATATACAAAAGATTTACCACCGCTTGATTTGCTTATAAGAACAAGTGGAGAAATTCGTATTTCTAATTTCTTATTACTTCAGCTTGCATATAGCGAACTTTATTTTACAGATTGTTTATGGCCAGATTTCCATGAAGAGGAATTACTTAAGGCTATTGCCTCATATCAAAGCCGTAATCGTCGCTTTGGTGGGCTTAAGGAGGAAAAATAATGAAACAAAGAATTATCACGGGAACAGTTTTATGCTTAATCTTAATTCCCCTTTTAATGGTTAAGGAATTATTCCCTTTATTTCAAGTAACAACGCTTGTACTTGCGGTAATAGCATCTACAGAAATGATTAGATTGTATGAGCAACAAAAGAAATTTCCTTTAGGAGTTAAAATAATAATTATTATATCTTCGGCTTTGATATATATGTCATGCTTAACAGAATGGGCTAAATTTGTAAAAAGTACTAATGGATTAGATGATTCATTGTCATCACATATTTTACATTTGTTTAATCTAGAACTTGGCTTTTTACCAATGTTTTTAGTTGTCGTTATTACATTACTTGCTTGTATGGTATTTTGTCATGATTTTGATGGTGGCGATGTTGGAAAAGCACTAACAACTATTTGCTATACTGGTCTTAGCTTTGGAGCTTTAACAATTTTAAGATTTTTAGGTTTACGTTTTATCGTATATTTATTAATGATTACAATTTTAACCGATGTATTTGCATATTTTGGTGGTTCTAAATTTGGTAAACATAAAATGTGTCCTACAATTAGTCCTCACAAAACTTGGGAGGGTGCGATAATTGGATCTTTAGTTGCCGTAATATGTGCTACAACAATTGCTTATTTTTATGGTACTTTCTTTAGGGGATATTTTAATGAAGACGGAATTAAAACACTATTTAGCAATACCAGTGATGTAAGTGTATTTTGGAAGGGCGATTTTGATAAGCTTAATAGCTTTTGGCAATTTATAGCCATTTTTGGTATCACTATTTTTATTTCTATAGCAGGTCAGGTTGGAGATTTAGTCGCATCAAAACTTAAACGTACATATGGTTTAAAGGATTATGGAAACATTTTCCCTGGTCATGGTGGCGTGCTTGATCGTCTAGATTCTGCTATTTTTGCAGCTCTTGCTTTGTTATTAATTTTTGTTCTTTTCTAAAAAGGAAGTAAGATAATGAAATATATATATTTATTAGGGGCTTGTGGTTCTATTGGAACACAAACCCTTGATGTTATTAGAAAATATTCAAATGATTTAAAGGTTATTGGTTTATCTGTTGGCCATGATTCTAAGCTTGCTAAGAAAATAATTTCCGAGTTCAAGCCAGAAATTGTGTCTTTTAGAACAAAAGAACAAATGGAAGAACTAAAAAGCTCTGATTTTATTTCGTGCTACGGTGACGAGGGGCTTCTTAAGGTTTCAAAATATCACAAGTATGATAATGAATTACTTGTTAATGCTTTGGTTGGCTCAGCGGGATTAAAACCAACAGTAGAGGCGATTAATGCTGGTAAAAATATTGCTCTTGCAAATAAAGAAACTCTTGTTATGGCAGGAGATCAGGTAAAGGCCTTGCTTCGCGAAAAAAAGCTTGAACTATATCCGATTGATTCAGAGCATAGTGCAATTTGGCAATGTCTTCAAGGAGATGATAAAAGAGAAGTTAAGTCATTAATTATTACGGCATCTGGAGGATCTTTTAGAGATAAAACGCGTGATGAGATAAAAAATGCGACCAAGGAGGATGCTCTTAAGCATCCTAATTGGAGTATGGGAGCTAAAATTACGATTGATTCAGCTTCCATGATGAATAAAGGCTTTGAGGTGATTGAGGCTCATCATTTATTTGATATGCCTTATGAAAAAATAAGAACAGTAATGCACCGCGAAAGTATTATTCATTCACTTGTTGAATATAATGATTTAGGTATTAAAGCCCATTTAGCTTCACCTGATATGAGGGGTCCTATTTTATATGCATTAATGTATCCCCAGCATCTTGACTATCAAGGAGATGCTCTAGATTTGGTGAAGGTATCTTGTCTACATTTTGAAGAATTAAGTGAAAAAAGATTTCCTTGTCTTTCCTATGCTTATGAGGCTGGAAAAAAAGGTGGACTTTATCCGACAGTTTTAAATGCGGCTAATGATGCGGCTGTTAAGTTATTTTTGCATGATAAAATTAAATTTTTAGATATTGAAAAAATTATTAGAAAGTATCTTGATGAGGAGTATTCAAACTCAAATCCTTCAATTGATGAAATTCTTGCATTAAACGAAGAAATTCAAAGAAAAATATTAAATGAATTTGGAGTTGATTTTAAATGATAGTTTTAAATATAATTGCATTTATATTTGCAATTGGAATTATTATTTTGATTCATGAGGCTGGGCATTTTTACTGTGCTAAAAAAGCTGGTATTTTATGTCATGAATTTTCAATAGGTATGGGTCCGGTATTATGGCAAAAGCGCAAAGGTGAAACAATGATTTCTATTCGTGCAATTCCTATTGGCGGATATGTTGCAATGGCAGATAGTACAGTGGAACAAATTCTAATAAATGAAGGCGAAACAATTGGTATTAATTTAGAGGATGGTTCAGTTAAGGAGCTTGTTCTTGATCAAAATCTCGATGCTGATTTTAGAGGTGTGGTAAAACATATTGAGCTTTTAGGAGTACATGGTGAGGGCTTAGAAGTAACCCTTGAAATTGATGGTGAGGATAAAACATATCCTATTTTAAGAGATGCCTTTTTAGTATCATCACCTAAGGATAGAATGCAAATTACACCATATGATCGTAGTTTTGATTCTAAGAAAATATCCCAAAGATTTATTACTATTAGTGCTGGTGTAATAATGAATTTTGTCCTATCAATTGTTCTTTATTTAATAATTTCCTTTGTAACAGGAGTACCTGCTAATACTAATATTGTTGGAAGTGTTGGTGAGGCATATCCTTCAGCTAAGTTTTTGTCTTCAGGTGATATTATAAAGGAAGTAAATGGTAAAGAAGTGACCGATTGGAATTCTTTAGGCGTTATTATGGAAGATGTTGCTATGGAAGGAAAAACGACCATTACACTTAAGTATATACATGATGGTGTGCTTAAGGAAGAAAATAATTGTGGAGTTTATTTAGTTTTAAATAGCTTTGGTCTTTCAAATATGCAAATTGATGAAAATGCTTCGTCATATGATAAAGGTGCTCAGGTTGGTAATTTAGGACTTAAATATGGTACAGGTAAAGATAAGGCGACTCCTTCAGATGATGAGACCGTTTTAAAAAATGGTGACTATATTACAGCGATTAGGATTCATGGAAATAGTGAATGGACAGTAATTAATGATTGGTCTGATTTAATTAGTAATTTAAATGCTTATACTGATGTTATATCAATTGACTACAAGTTCTATAGTCAGGATAAGAAAAAAGAAATTGATTCTCAAACACCGATTTATTCTTATTCAGATGCTTTATTAAGTGGTCAGGATATTATTAAGCTTAAGGCATATATTGGAGTTTCTCCAGAATATCATTTTGATTTTTGGGGTTGTACTAAGGCAGGCTTTAAACAGTTTGGCGAATCATCACTTGTAATATTTTCAACTCTTAAGGAATTAATTGCACCATCTGCAAATATTAGGGAGGTTGGACTTTCTGATCTTTCGGGTGTTGTTGGAATCTTCAATTTAGTATCACGAACCTTAAGTAGTGGCTTTTTAGCTTATTTATCCCTTATTGCGTTATTATCCGTAAATATTGGTATTATGAATTTCTTACCAATTCCTGCCCTTGATGGTGGAAGAGCAGTTTTCTTAATTTATGAAGCCATAACTCATAAAAAGCCAAATAAAAAATTTGAAACACTATTAAATAATATTGTATTTATTTTACTCTTAATTTTATTTGTCTTTGTCACATATAATGATATATTAAGATTATTTAAAAAGTAGTATAAAGGATGCTTGTAATAAGCATCTTTTTTATACTTGTTTTTTCTACAAAAACACTTGTTTATCTACAAAAAACAAGTATAATATAACCAAGAGGTGTATAAAATGTATTTTTCAACAAGAGGGAATGAATCCCTAACTGCGTCCCAAGCAATTATTAAAGGTTTAGCATCAGATGGAGGCCTTTTTATTTTTGATAAACTACCAAATATTAAATTTAATGAATCTTTTTTATCATATGATTATAAAACTTTGGCTAAAAAGATATTATTAGCCTTTTTAGATGATTATACGAAAGAAGAAATTTCTTATGCTGTTGAAAGTGCTTATAATGATAGTGCTTTTGTAAATGGTGAAGTATCATTTGATTTAACGGAATCATTTGGTTTTTTAAATTTATATAATGGACCTACATTCGCATTTAAGGATATGGCGCTACAGATACTTCCTTATTTATTAAGTATTGCTAAAAAGAAAAACGATATTAAAGAGCATACCGTCATTTTGACTGCTACATCAGGTGATACTGGTAGTGCAGCATTATGTGGTTTTAAAGCCTTAGATGATATAAGCGTAATTGTCCTTTATCCGCATAATGCTATTTCTAAGATTCAAGAAGCACAAATGTTAAGTTTTAATTCAAATAGGGCTCAAGCAATTGCGGTAGATGGTAATTTTGATGATTGTCAAAGGGCAGTTAAAAATATTTTTAATACTGTAAAGATTCCTGGTATTTCTCTTTCTAGTGCTAATTCAATTAATATCGGAAGATTAATTCCTCAAGTTGTTTATTATATATATACATATATATGCTTAGTTAATAAGGGAAAAATAAAATATGGGGAAAAGATTAATTTTTCTGTACCAACAGGTAATTTTGGAAATATTTTAGCATGTTATATTGCTAAAATGCTTGGTACGCCAATTAATCACGTAATTTGTGCGTCAAATAAAAATAATGTATTGACAGATTTTTTTAAAACAGGAGAATATAATGCTAATCGTCCATTTTATGTAACGAATTCTCCTTCAATGGATATTTTGGTCTCTTCAAATCTTGAAAGATTATTATATTTAATGACTAACGATAAAAACTATGTTAAAGAGCTTATGCAAAGCTTAAATCAAAATGGTTCTTATAAGGTAAATAAGGACTTATTTAGTGAATTACAAAATATAGATGCAACATATGTTGATGAGGAAGAAACAAAACAAGCGATTAAAGAACTTTATTATAATAAGGGTATTTTAATTGATCCTCATACAAGTGTTGCTTATACGGGGTATTTGAAAGCAAGGCCTAGCGGATATACAATTTGTGTTTCAACTGCAAGCCCATATAAATTTCCTGTTACGATTGCCAGTGCTTTAGGAATCAAGCAAGTAAATGAATTTACGTTAATTGAAGAAATTAAAAATTTAACGGGCGTTTTACCAGACAAGCGTCTTATTGCTTTGAAAAATATTGAGCTTAATCCTTTAGTATGTAAAAAGGAAGAAATAAATTATATGGTTATAAGAAAGGTAGAAGGATATGCTAAAAATTAGAGTACCTGCAACAAGTGCCAATCTATCAGTCGGCTTTGATACATTGGGAATAGCTTTAAACATTTATAATGAATTTGGCTTTGAAAAAAGTTCTTTTGATAATGTGGATGCTTTTGAGAGTAAATTTAGAACTAATAATTTAGTTTTAAAAAGTTATAAACGCTTTTTTGAATATTATAATATTAAATATGTTCCAGTTAAAATCTTGCCATTTAGAATTGATATCCCTTCATCAAGAGGACTTGGTTCATCGGCTTCTTGTATAGTTGCAGGTGTTATGGCAGCTAATATTCTATCTGGTTTAAATTTGAAAAAAGAAGATTTGCTTGACCTATGTGCGTCTATTGAAGGACATCCGGATAATGTGCTTCCTGCCTTAGTTGGTGGTTTATGTGCTGCATTTATGGCTCATGAAAAATATTATTATAAAAAATATATTCCTTCTAGTAGATTGCAATTTTATAGCTTAATCCCTCCTTTTGAATTGAAAACGGAGCTTAGTAGAAGTGTTCTTCCAAAAATGTATAATAGATGTGATGTAATAGCGAATTTATCAAGAATTGTTAATCTACCATCCGCTTTTATAGATGGTGATATAGAACTACTTAAGGTCATTTTTGATGATAAAATACATGAGCCTTATCGATATAAGCTTATAGAACATAGTCTTGATGTAAAAACTTATTTTAAGGATTATGCCGTTGCGATAAGTGGTGCAGGTTCTTCATTATTAGTGATTGGTGATAAGGTTATAGAATTAGATAAAATATATGATTTTAAAATTGTTAAAGTAATTGTAGATAATAATGGGGTGGAAATTTATGAGTGTTAATTATATTGGACTTCTTGGACTTGGACATGTTGGTAGCGGTGTTTATGATATTATTAAACAAAATGATTATTTTAAAACGAAAGCCAAAATTAAAAAAATTTTAGTAAGAAATAAAGAAAAATATAAGGAATATCCAGATAATCTTTTAACAACAAATAGTGATGATATTATTAATGATAAGGAAATAAATATTGTAATTGAGGCTATTGGTGGTGGGACTACCGCATATGAATTAATAAAAAAGGCTATAACTCATAAAAAGCATGTCATAACAGCTAACAAAGAGGTTTTATCTGTACATTTGAATGAACTATTAGAACTAGCACATGAAAATAATGTTTATCTTTTATTTGAAGCTGCTGTTGGTGGTGGTGTTCCAATTGTTGCAAGTATTATAAACAATACAAAGACGAATGAAATTAATCATATTAAGGGTATTATTAATGGCTCAACAAATTTTTTATTGAGTCTTATTCAAGAACAAGGCTATTTATATGATAAAGCCTTTAATGAAGCCTCTCGCTTAGGTTATTTAGAGGCCGATCCAACCGATGATATTTATGGTTATGATCCAGTAAGAAAAATTGTTGTTCTTTCAACTATGTGCTTTAAGGGAAATATATCTATTAATCATGCCTATACATATCCAATATCAAAAGCTAATGATCAGTTTATTATTTATGTTAATAATAAAAATTATGTTTTAAAATATTTAGCAGAAGCTTATAAAAAAGATAATATGGTTTCTATTAGAGTTGAACCAACAATTGTAAGAAAGACATCTTTTTTTGCGATGGTATCTAAAGAATTGAATATTATTGAAATTGACGGAGCCAATACTGGTAAATTAGAATTTATTGGCAAGGGTGCTGGAAAAATGCCTACAGGTAATGCCATTGTATCAGACCTTACAATGATTTTAGAGGACAGAGGCTATATTGATTTCCCTAATAATGGGGAATTAAATGTTTGCTTTAATGATTTATTTTTTGATAGATATTTAATTCAAACAGAAGAGGATATTCCTGAGGATATTGTTGATTATAAGGATGGTATGTTTGTTTATACAAAAAAAATATCAGCAAGACAGCTTGAAAAAATTACAAAAAATGCCATGTTTTATGCTAAAATAGAGGACTAGTCTATGGATAATGACTATGTAATTATAAAAAAAACGAAATTACCACAGGGCTATAATGAAGTTTTAAAGGCTAAGGATTTAATAAATAGCGAAGGAAAATCTGTTTCTGATGCTTGTAAAATGGTAAATATTAGTCGTAGTACCTTTTATAAGTATTCGAATGATATTTATTTATCATCACGTGAGTTTGGAAGAAAAGCTAAAGTTATGTTAAAGACTTTAAATTGTAAAGGTATTTTGTCAAATGTACTTAATATAATTGCAACTCATGAGGGAAATGTATTGACAATTAATCAGGATCTTCCTATACAAAATATTGCTTATATCAGTATTATGATTGAAATTGACAAATTAAATATTACATTACCCAAGTTTATTGAGGAAATTAAAAGTATAAAAGAAATAAAAAATGTAGAAATTTTAGCAATAGAATGATAAAATAAAGGTACATAGAAAGGATGATTACTGTGAATAAATTTATGTTTCTTGCGATTGAAGAAGCAAGACAGGGGATTATTAGTGGTGAAGGGGGTCCTTTTGGTACGGTGATAGTTAAGGATGGCAAGGTTGTAGGAAAAGGACATAATCAGGTCGTTTCAAACAATGATCCTACTTGTCATGGTGAGATGCAAGCAATTAGAAATGCATCAGCAAATTTACATACTTTTGATTTATCAGGTTGCGAACTTTATACAACAGGTGAGCCTTGTCCAATGTGCTATGGTGCGATATTATGGGCTAATATTAGTAAGGTTTATTATGGTTGTAATGTTATTGACACGGAAGATATTGGATTTAGAGACAATAAGTTTTATTCAATGACGGAAGATGAAAAGAAGAAGTTTATGACGGAGCTTGATAGGGAAGAGTGCTTAAAGTTATATTCTGATTATAAAAATATAACAAATAAAGTAAATTATTAAGAATATGGTCAAAAAAGACCATATTTTTTTTTAGGCTAGAGAAGAAAGAGAAAAATATGTAAAAAAAAGAGTTGACAACGGATGAAGAAAAGAGTAAAATAAAACACGTTACGAGTCAAAAAAAGATTCGAACGGACTACAAAAAAAAGAATAAAAAGCTTAAAAAAGTAGTTGACAGTATAACATAGAATGTGGTATACTAAGGAAGCG
>MNRZ01000028.1 GCA_001916215.1 Clostridium sp. CAG:307_30_263 | reverse complement strand
AGTTTTCAAAGACCATCGCACTTTAACTTTATTCGTTATTGCGCTTCCTTAGTATACCACATTCTATGTTATACTGTCAACTACTTTTTTAAGCTTTTTTTAAAGTTGAACTACGAAAGCGTTATTTTTCTAGTGCTCCTATATAATACTAAATTTTACATAAAGTGTCAAGAGCTTTTGATAAATAACTTAAAAAAATATTTATCATTTCAATATGTAAATTAAAAACTTTTTTTATAATAAAAAAGGAGAGCTAAATCTCCTTTTACTATTTATGTAAACTCTTTTTAACCTCAGTGTATGCCATAATAAGAGGCCCTACACCCTTAGCATCATTTTCTACAACTGGTTCCGAAATATAGTATTCATAAGTTCCGTCTCGACGCAAATTATTTTCAGGTCCTAATCCTGCAACTAAGCATATTCCACCTAAGTTTAAATCTCCATCTTTTTCAGATAAATATTTATTACAAACACCATTAAAAATTTCTAGTCCAATCTTTTCATACCTTTGAGGTAATACTCCAATATGCACCCCTTTTAAGATTGCATAAGAAATCATTAAAGAGCCTGATGTTTCAAGATAATTCCCCTCTTTATTTGGCTTATCAATAACCTGCCAAAACATCTTAGAATCTTCATCTTGATATTCTAGCAATCCATCAATCGTATCTTTCAATAAATCTGCAAAATAACGATACTCATCATACATTTGTTCATCTACATATCCACAAATATCAGCTAAAGCTACAGTAAACCATCCATCAGCTCTTAACCAAAAGTTTTTTGACAAACCAGTTTCCTTGTCAGCCCAAAACATTTGACGTTCACTATCATAGCCATGATAATACAAATGCTTATTAGAATCATACATATACTTTCTTACATTTTTAAACTGATTTAAAATATCATTATAGTTTTTCATACCATTAAACTCTGTTTCGTAACGCATATAGAAAACCTGTGCCATAAACAATCCATCAAGCCAAACCTGATTTTTATATATTTTTTTATGCCAAAAGTTTCCTTCTTTTGTTCTTGGTTGACCCTCAATTTGCTTGTAAGTGTTTTCAATTGCTTTACGATATTTTTCGTTACCTGTAGTATGATACAAATCAAATAAAACTCTACTTTCACAAATATCATCAGTTGAATATTTTGTATAATCATAAGTTTTAATTGTTCCATCATCTTCAACAAAATAATCAATATATGAAATAACAAAATCTAAATA
This sequence comes from Clostridium sp. CAG:307_30_263, assembly GCA_001916215.1. GTDB lineage: Bacteria > Bacillota_I > Bacilli_A > Acholeplasmatales > Anaeroplasmataceae > CAG-307. The sequence goes on along the minus strand of MNRZ01000028.1, from coordinate 19,474 downwards.
TTTCTTCTCTTTTGTTTGCTCATAAAGTGAAAGTAATGAGGTCATCATACATCCATCAATATAATTCCAATTCGACTTTTTTCCATGTCTAATTTGTTCAATATTCCAAAGTGGATTTTCAGGCGTTGATTTTGTAATTAGTTTTTCAATATATCGGTCAATTAATTCGTACATTATATCTTCTCCTTTTTCTAGCAATATAATTATACCTAATAAAATAACCTTTTTCAACTCAATTCGAAACTATGCAGTTACTTTAACAGCATATATTTTCCCTTATTTGTCTTTTCATTATAAAAGCATGACTATTACCTTCTAAATCAAAATCTGACTCATCAATAAAAAGCATCTTGTATTTTTCTTTTAAAAAACCAAGTTCATTAAATAATTCCTCAATAGGTCCATTATTTACAACGCAATAAATGTCTTTAATATAATCATCATATGCAGTTTCTTCAAGCATTTTAAAAAGTGAAACAACCGTATCATTTGTTAAATTCCTTTTAAATACAAAATATCTAATTAGACCACTGATTCCAAATTTTTCATATGAAACAGCACCTAAAATATCATTATTATCTACAACAATCATTGCATTTTTTAAAACATCTTCATCAATATCCTTTATTGTTTTTACTGATAAAAGAAAATCCTTAACCAAATTATAATCATACTCATTAATATGTCTAATATCCATATTATCTCCTTAACCATTTTTTAATTTTTTCATAAAAATAACTTTTTACAGAGGATGTGTCTGTCGAATTAATTTCTAAGAATTCAGGGAATATTACACCCCACCAATTATCTCCAACTGCATTATCGATTTTAACTAAAAAAGTTAAAACCTCTTCATCCTTAATTGCTTTACCATTATATTCTTTTAGGTAGAATTGATGATTAACAAGTTCTCCTTTAGCATTATATGATTCAACCATATCATTAAATTCATTAATTGATGAATTTATATTTTGAATGAATTTTGTCATACTTTTATCATACTGTTTTTCTAAATATGTAATGGTTATTTCTTTTACTTCTTCTTTTATTTCTAAATCAATCTTTGAATTACTATTAGGAATAACCCGTACCCTCATTTCCTCACTTGGCTTTATAGCTTTTATTAATGCAATAAAACCAAGCACAATTATTATTATCATCAAAGCCTTACGCATTAAAAAAGCCTCCTTAAATATATTATGGAGACTTATTACTATTTTATTCACTTGTAATTACTTTTTCAATATCCTCAAGACTTATAGCTCCCTGTCTTAAAAGCTTAATTGAGGAGGTAATATCCACAACCGTAGATGCTAATGATGACGTTTTTTCACCTGATGGTGGGACAATTAGATCAACTAAATCATCATAATCTTCTTTTATTTCATCATAATTATTTAGTGATGGTTCGCCTGATTCATTTACAGATGTTGTAGCCATAGGACCATTATGCTCTAAAATATCTATAGCTAGGTTATAGTTAGGAATTCGAACCCCAATTGTTTCAAGTCCCATAGAATTCTTTATTGCATCCTTACTTTTAATAATAATAGTAAGAGCGCCTGGCATGAATGCCTTAATAAGCTTTCTCGCATCATCTGTAAGATATGCAATTTCTTCTATTTGATCAATGTTTGCACATAAAACAGCTAACGGTTTATCTAAGGGGCGATGTTTAATTTCATAAATTCTTCTTATACCATCCTTATCATAAACTGATGCACCAATACCATATACAGTATCTGTTGGATATATAATAACTCTATTTTTCATCTTTAAAGCCTCTAATAACAAATGTCATTCTGTCAAGTCCTTGCAAATCTTTTTTTGTATATATATTGGCATCAGGAAAATATTTTTTACAAATAGCTTCAATTTCTTGCGTTTTATTATAGCCATGTTCAAAAGCTAAAATGCATTTTTCCTTCATAATTTTAGGTGCATTTTCTAAAATGATATGAAAGAACTTAAGTCCATCATTTCCACCAAAAAGGGCAACATTAGGCTCATTATCCTTAACAAGTGGATCAACAACTTCCGTTTCTGGAATATATGGTGGATTTGAAACTAAAATATCAAATTTATCATTCATTACAGGCTCAAGCATGTTACCTTCTTTAAAATCAATATTAACATTCATTTTTTTGGCATTACTTCTTGCAACATTTAAAGCTCGCCCACTTATATCAGTAGCCTTTAAATGCATATGTGGTTCTTCGGCTGCAAGTGTAACTGAAATACAGCCTGATCCTGTACCAATATCTACTACATCAATATCTTTACCCTTAAAATAATCATCATATAAAAATAAAATATTTTCCACAAGCTCTTCTGTTTCTGGCCTTGGTATTAAAACATCATTATTAACATTAAAATCATATCCGTAAAAACACGCCTCACCAATAATATATTGTACTGGCATATTATCATCTAAATATTTTTTTACATCAGTCTCAAAATTATCAGAGATCTTTTTATCTATTTCATCATCCATTTTCATATAAAGTTCTGATGATGTTAGCTTAGCTTCATACAATAGCAAAAGCAATATAGCACTTTCCTCATAGCCTTTTTCACTTGCAATATCTTGCCAGTACTTCAAATAGTCTTTATATTTCATAAAATATCACCAGCATTATTATACATTTTTTTTATTATTTAGGAAATATTAAGCTTAAAAGATTTAACAAATAATTAAATTTTATGTGTTTTTCTTTAGCATATTAGCGAAAACATACTCACTTTTTATAAATGAATATAAATATATTTTGACATGATTTTTAAAATATCGTATAAAAAAAGAAAATGATCATAAAACCATTTTCTTTGTCGTAATTAGTTGTTTTCACTTTCAAGTGAAAGTAAACGCTTTTGATTTTCGTTAATAAGCTCTTGAATGACTAAATCAAGCTTTCCATCAATAATCGCATCAAGTCGGTTAATTGAAAAACCAATACGATGGTCAGTTACACGATTTTGAGGGTAATTATAAGTTCTAATCTTTTCACTACGTTCACCATGTCCAATTAATGATTGACGAGTTGCACCAGTCTTTTCAGCCTCTGCTTCTACCATTCTTTCATAAATTCTTGTACGTAAAAGCTCCATTGCTGTAGCTTTATTTTCATGCTGAGAACGGTGAATTTGACAAGCTACGTACTCACCTGTTGGAATATATGTAACACGTACAGCTGAATAAGTTGTATTTACACCCTGTCCACCAGGACCTGATGAACAGAAAGTATCAATTCTTAAATCCTTATCTTCAAGTTTGAAGTCAATTTCTTGTGCCTCTGGCATTACAAGTACAGTTGCAATTGAAGTTTGAATTCGTCCATTAGCCTCAGTTACTGGAATACGCTGAACACGATGTCCACCTGATTCATACTTTAAGGTTGAATATACAGCATCCCCAGAAACTTTAAAAGAAATTTGTGAATATCCGCCCATATCTGATGGCATTGAATCATAAATAGTAATTTTCCAGCCTTTTGATTCAGCATATTTTGAGTACATTCTAAATAAATCACCGGCAAAAATGTTAGCCTCATCACCACCAACGGCACCGCGGATTTCCATAATAACATCCTTGTCATCATTAGGGTCCTTTGGAAGTAATAAAACCTTCAACTCCTCTTCAAGCTCAGCCATTCTTTTATGTGCAGAATCAAGCTCAGCTTGGGCCATTTGAGCCATTTCAGGATCTGATTCATGAGCCATTTCCTTAAGAGAAGGAATACTTTCCTCTAAGCTTTTGTACTCACGATAAGGTGTTACAACCTTTTCAAGCTGACGTTGTTCCTTTGATAATTCCATTAATCTTTTAACATCTGAAACAACTTCAGAATCTGTCAAAAGATTATTAACCTCTTCATATCTTTTATCCATAAGATCTAAACGATCACGTACCATAATTATTGTTCTCCTTTTTCGACTTCAGTAAATTTCGAATATTGACCTTGGAAAATAAAATCAAGGTCCATTCCAGATGAACCAGAACGGTTTTTAGCAATACTTAAAATTGCGGGTTGAGAAGGCTTATTCTCCTCAGTTTTATTCTTATTATAATATTCTTCACGATATAAAAACATTACGATATCAGCATCCTGCTCAATAGAACCAGAATCACGTAAATCGGCCATGATAGGCTTTTTATCATCACGCTTTTCAACCTCACGGGAAAGCTGTGCAAGCGCTAAAACCGGAATTTGTAGCTCACGGGCCATCATCTTAAGGCCACGAGATATCTTAGAAACCTCTTCTTGACGAGATTTAGCTCCTGAACCTGTACCATCAATTAATTGAAGATAATCAATTACTACTAAATCAAGCCCTGGAGATGCTTTTAACTTACGACATTTTGTTCTTATATCCTCAAGTGTAATTAAAGATGAATCATCAAAATACAAATTAAGATGATTTAATTTCTCACATGATGCTTGATATTGTCTTGGTTCCTGACCTGTTAGCTGTCCGGTTTTGATACTTTGAAGATGAAGCAAGCCATCAGCAGCAATCATACGCTCAACTAATTGGTCCATACCCATTTCAAGGCTGAAACAAGCAACTACGGCCTTTCCATTTTTATTGGCTTGAGCTGCATTTACGGCAATATTCATTGCCAGAGCAGACTTTCCCATCGCAGGACGAGCCGCAAGTATTATAAGCTGTTCTGGTTGAAAGCCCAACGTTGCATGATCTAAATTAGAAAACCCTGTAGAAAGTCCTGTTATATCCCCTGTTTGATTCAAATTACGTGTTAATTTTTCTTTTACAATACTCGTAACCTCAGTGATAGGTACAAAATTCGAGGTTTTTCTTCTTTTAGATAAATCAAAAATAACCTCTTCTACCTTTGTTAAATACTCATTTGCATTTTTTTCAGGACTGTACCCTTTTTGAGCTAAATCTGTTAAAGCATTAATTGTAACACGCTTTAAAGCAGCTTCATGAACTAAATCTACATAAGTACCAACATTAATTGCAGAGTAATTATAATTAACAATTGTATTTAAGTAATCCATGCCTCCAGCTTGGGAAAATAAGCCTTTGATTTCAAGTGCTGATACAACAGAGGTTAAATCTATATTTTTACCCTCATTGTATAAAGAAACAATTGTGTTGAAAATTATTTTATTTTTATTATCGTAAAAATCTTCGGGATATAATTCATCAATTATTTCTGTAACTAGACTCTCATCAATAAAGATAGATCCCAGTACAGCCATTTCCGCTTCTAAATTATGAGGTGTAACTAATTCCATAAATAGCCTCTTACTTTTCTAAAACATTCATTTCAATTGTTGCTTGTACATTCTTTCCTAAATCAACAATTGCAGTAAAAATACCTACTGAATTAATTTCCGCAGGAAGAGAAATTTTTCTCTTATCAATCGTAATACCTGTTTGAGCAGCAAATTCATCGGCAATTCTTTTAGTTGTAATATGACTGAAAAGCTTACCATCGCCACCAACCTGTAAGAAAATATTAATTGATTTTGATTCAATTTCAGATTTAAGCTTAAGCATTAGCTGATAATGATTTTCAGCATCTTCTTTTTCCTTTTCTTTTTCAGCCTCAACCTGTTTAATATTTTCATCTGTAGCTTGAATTGCAAGCTTATTAGTTAATAGATAATTACCATATCCATTAGCTACATCAATAATTTGGCCCTTATTTCCACGGCCTTTAACATCAGCGATTAAAATTACTTTCATTTTTTCTTCACCCTCATTTTCATTATTTGCTTCAATTATTTCTTTAAGATGATTTAAAACCTCATCCATAGGTTTATCTTTTATTTGACAAGCAGCGTTGCTCAAATGACCTCCGCCACCCATCTCCTCCATTACAAGCTGAACGTTAATTTTTTCATAGCTTCTAGCCGAAATACCAATTGTATCTTGGCTTAAATAACCAATTGCAAAGGATGCTTCAACACCATCAATTCCCATTAGCTTATCAGCGATTTGTGCCAAAAAAGACCTATCAGAGATTATTTTATCATTAGGTAATACCGAAATTGCATATTTTTCCATAAATAAGTTTGAATTAGTAACTGCACTTGCAATATCCTTTTCAATCTCATAGCTAGGTCTAATAAGCTGTCTTACTCTAATCATATCACCACCAAGGCTTTTGATAGTAGATGCAGCCTCGAAAGTTCTACCACTTGAACGGAAGGTAAAATTATTTGTATCAATTACAAGACCTGCAAGCATACATGTAGCATCAATCGGCTCAAATTTAATACCTTTATTATAAAACATTATCATTTCACTTACAAGCTCGACCGTACTTGAAGCATATGGCTCAACATAAGATACAACCGGATCAATGAAGGAAATTTCTCCACGTCTATGATGGTCAATAACCGCAACATGCTTTATATTTTTTTCAAGTTCAGGGAACATCATAATTTTTGGAGATTGAGTATCACATACAATTAGTAATGAATTAGGTCTTACTTCAACATCCTCAAAAGGAATAAAACGGCTAAATATTTCTGGGGACTCGTCTCTTAAGGCTTCATACATTTTTAAAATATTTTTATCAGCCTTTGCCATATCAAAAACAATATGAGCTTCCTTATTAGATGACATAACCATTCTAAGAACACAAATCATCGCACCTAAGCAGTCAGCATCAGCACCCATATGACCTGTAATATAAACATTAGTTGACCCTTCAACAGCATCTTTAAGTTCTTGCGCTTCAATACGAGCCTGAACTAAAGAATTCTTTTCAAGGGCATCGGTTTTACCACCAAAATATTTAATCTTTTCATTTTGAATATTAACAACAACCTGGTCACCACCACGTTTTTCAGCTAATTCAACTGCAGATTGAGCCAAACCACCTAGCTCATCTGGTTCAACATCATAACAAGCAACACCGATTGAAACACTAACTCTAACATGGTTTTTGGTTGCAATATCTCTTGCTTGATTTAAAACCTCAAACTTATTTTCAACCATTTGACCAAGTGATTCCTTGTCAAGAATCATAACGAGTCTGTCATCATCATAGCTTTGTAAATAAGCTCCGTAATTTCTAACATAATCAGAAATTTCACCTAAAAACTGACCACGAATAGTTGATTTTTCTTGCATATCATAATCCTTAAGTGATTCTTCAAGATTATCAAGTAAAATTATTCCAATTGCGGTAATACGATTATCATATTTCTTTTTTATCGTTTCTCGTTCTGTTACATTAAAGAAATATAAAACATTTTCATCACGATAATTTAAAACCTCATAATAATCATTTTCATATTGAATAACAAAGCTCTTATTTTTAGAATCAAGCATGCCATCAAGAGCAGGAATTACATCATATAAAGGGGCATCAATTAATCGGGCTTTAAAAATTCCCTTTAAGTAATCGTTTGTCCATTTAATTTGTTCATTTTCATAAACTAAAATACCAATTGGTAAATTATCAACTGCCTCATCACCAGCTTGATTAACATGATATGAAAGCTTATTCCAAACTTCAATTCTTTTTTCAAGTTCTTTAATATGTAGCTTTTGTCTATATGATATAAACATCATTACAAAAAAAACGCTAGCAATTAAAAGGATAATCGCCGGAATTAAAGCATATATTTTAGGCCAAACAGCAAAATAGATGGTAAATAAAATACATGAAATAATAAAAGATAAAATTGCAAAAATAATATTTTTCAAGGACAACACCTCAATTCAAATCAATTATATCATAAATATTAAAAAGTTTTTAGATGATAACCATATTTTTTTATTTGATTAAATATATTTTTGTATTAAGACTTAAAAAAGACCTTTCAAAACTGAAAGGCCTTTATATTAACTAGTCTTTTACGAATGGTAATAATGCCATATGACGAGCACGCTTAATAGCGATTGCTAGCTTTCTTTGATACTTAGCAGATGTACCAGTTACACGACGAGGTAAAATTTTTCCTCTATCAGTAACAAACTTTCTTAATAAATCTACATCCTTAAAATCAATATGCTCAATATGATTTTGAGTAAAGTAGCAAACCTTACGACGACGGAAACCGCCACGATTTTGTTGTTGCATAATATTTCCTCCTTATTAGAATGGAAGGTCATCATCAGCGACATTTAAATCAAGCACTTGATCCTGACTAGGCTCAGCTGGAGCTTGAGGCTTTGTAGGATATTGAGGTCTTGTAGGAGCCTGATATTGATTATTATATCCTTGATTATTATATCCTTGATTATTGAAACCTTGATTATAGTTTTGTTGATTATTAAAGCTCTGTTGTGGAGCTTGATTTGGATCACGTGGAGTTAGATTTTGAACTTGTTCAGCTAAAACCTCAGTGACATATCTTGTCTGACCCTGTTGATCCTGATATTGACGGGTTTGAATACGTCCTTCAACAGACATCATATAACCCTTTTTAATGTATCTAGAAATGAATTCGGCCGTTTGTCTCCAAGCAACACAGTTAATAAAATCTGCGCCTCTTTCGCCATTTTGTGCTACGTATTGACGATCACACGCAATAGTGAAGGATACGGTTGCAGTTCCATTTTGTAGATATCTTATTTCGGGATCTTTAGTAATTCTTCCAACTAAAATAACACGATTAATCATCTAGATACCTCATTTCTTAATTAATTAAGCTTCATACTTAACTACGATATGACGTAAAACCTTTTCATCATATCCAGCGATACGATCGAACTCATTTAAAGCTGTATTATTAGCTTCAACTAAAGCCCAAACATAGTAACCCTTACGATTCTTTTCAATTTCGTAAGCTAATTCCTTTAAACCCATTTCCTTAAGCTCTAATACCTTAGAATCATTGCTTGTGAAAATTGCATTGATTGATGCTACTTCCTTAGCGATAGCATCTTGATCTAAAGATGGGTTTAAAATATACATTACTTCGTACTTTTTCATCTTGTTACACCTCCTATGGTCTATTGGTCTATCAACTGTGATAGACAGGGGCATTTTTCAATGCTTATTTATAATATCATATCCAATTAATTTTAACAAGTCTTTTTTTACTTTTTTTAAAAAAGTTTACATTTTTTCAATTAGGTTTATAGCAAAATCAATAATATACTCTGTAGCCATACTTCTTACTTTATTCCTACCAATATTTCCAAAATATTTAGTTGAAGTATAAACATTGTCTTTTATTCCTACACCAAAGCACACCATACCAACTGGCTTATATTCTGTCCCCCCAGTAGGACCTGCAATACCACTAGTTACAATACTTATATCAGCATTAGCTTCTTTAAGAGCTCCAAGAGCCATCTGCTTTGTAACCTCTTCGGATACAACTCCATATTTTTCAATAGTTTTAGAATCAACATTTAAATACTTTTCCTTAGCTTCATTGGCATATGTAACATAAGCAACATTAAATACCTTAGATGCATTTGCAACATCAACAATCCTTGAAGCGACCATACCGCCTGTACAAGATTCAGCCGTTGTAATATGAAGTTTCTTTTCAATTAATAAATTAACTAATTTTTCAGCATTTTCCATAATTAAGCTCCTTATTTTTTGTTTCCAATATGATTATTATATCACACTTAGATTAAGTTTAAAATTAATAGTAATACTATAATTGGTGATTATATGCGAATTTGGCTTAAGCGTTTATTAAAGCTATCATTATTTTTTACTTTATTAATTCTTTTTTTATTTTTTATTGACCGTAAAAAAACAATCCATGATATTTCTAAAATGAACCGGGTGGAAATATATGATAGAAATAATGAATTAATTTATACTTCCTTTAATCTTCATGAAGGAAATTATGTAAGTCTTGATGAAATATCTGATATTACCAAAAAAATTTTCATAAACGAAGAGGACAAGCGCTTTTATAAACATAATGGCTTTGATATTTATCGCATTTTTAAATCATTTTTTAGTGGTTCATCATCAGGAGCGTCTACAATTACGCAACAATATATTAAAAATTTATATTTAAATAATAAACGTTCTTATAAAAGAAAGCTTAAAGAATTATATTTAAGTATAAGGCTTGAACTTGATTATAGCAAAAAAGAAATATTTGAAGGATACCTAAACACAATTTACTTTGGCCACAATCTTTATGGTATTCATGATGCAAGTATGTACTATTTTGGGCATAATCCTATGAACTTATCAATTTCGGAAGCATGTATTTTACGAAACATTATTAAAAATCCTACTAAATATAGTCCTATTTTAAATTATGAAAATGCTTATATTGCCCGTAACGCATTAATCAAAGAGCTTTCTTTAAAAGGATTAATTACTGAAAATGAAGCTAAAAATGCTTTATGTGATCAACTGATTATAAAGAAAATGAAACCTAAGTTATATCAGGATTCTATTTTATATTTTAAAGATTTAGTTCTTGAAGAATTAAAAAAATATTCTATTTCAAATGATTACAATCAAACAATTAAAATATATACTAATTATGATTCATTAATGAATAAAGCGATTATGGAGGTAATAAATGAAAATGATGAGGATTGTGCTTTTATTGCTGTAGATAAGGATGGATATTATTTATCAGCAATTGGTGGTAACAATTATATTGAATCTAGTTTTAATATCGCCCTTAATGGCAAAAGGGCTATTGCTTCTACTGCCAAACCACTTCTTTATTATGATGCAATTTTGCATGGATATGGTAATATAAAGCTGATGTCTAGTCCTACAAGCTTTAAGATTAATAATAAAACATACACATTCAAAAATTTTGGTTCAATCTATGAAAATAGATTAATAACAATGGAGGAGGCTCTTGCAGTCAGTGATAATATGTATGCCCTAAGAATGCAGGTATTATTAGGGTTAAACGGTGTTTCTAGGACCTTAAAGACTTTTGGAATTGAAGATAAAGAATCTTTAAATCAAGCGCTAGGCACAACAGAAATGTCTTTAAAACAACTTTTATCATTTTACTATGCATTTAACTACGATGGTCTTAAAACCGGCTTTAAGGCGATTAAAAAAATTGTAATAAATAATCAAACTAAATATATAAATCACCCCGAATATAAGCAAGTTCTAAATAAGAAGGCATGTAATATTTTAAAAAGCAAATTAAGTGCTATGTTTAATACTTACAATCTTATTCAAAAACCAACGGGAACAAGAATTAAAGATAAGTTAAAAATTAAAATTAAAGGTAAAAGTGGCTTAGATGACTATAATTCTTATATGATAGGATTTACTGATGATTATGTTCTTGGTGCCTGGACTGGATTTAAAGAAATGAAATTATTAACAAATGTAAATGCAAAAATAGCACCAAAGCTTATGGTGCTAAATGCAATTAACAGCTTATATTAATAATTATATTATATTTACCTCTTGAACATTTTTAACTATGTAAAAAGGTATATGGAGGAAATTCCATATACCAAATAAATTTGTTTTTATTATTTTTTCGCATCGATACCCAATTTACTTTTATCAATTCTCTCAATAATTTTGTATTTATCATAACTCATTTTACATGCAAATTTATTATTACAATAAATTTTAAATGACTTTCTTTTTAACTTATATGTACATTCAGAATATTTATAACTCTTCTTTTTAGAAAACATATTGTAATATTCAAAGTATTCACTATAAAGAACATATTTTGTATTTTTATATGTAAAATACAATAATATAGATACAGAAAATAAGAAAGCAACAAATATAAATATTCCAATTTTATCATATATTGTTTTTCCAACAAAAGCAAATGGAATACAGCATAATGAAAGTACAATGTTTATAAATGCTGATGTTGTGTATCTAAACATATAATGATAATAAACGCAATCAGGTTTAATATCTGACATAATCTTTTGAGGTTTCCTTCTTGTAATTTTGGGCAATGTTCCAACCAAAAAAGATGTTACAATAGACGAAATAATATATTGTAATATTCTCATAATATCCCCCTTTATTTTTTAAAAAATGGAAAACAATTTAACAAAGCCATCTTGAGCAATACTAGTCAATCCATTTTTCCACAAATTGTGAACAATCTCTTGTTGACATGTAACAGAGAATTTTCCTTTTACCTTAGACAAATTTTCGCATAAATGGGCAGCATATTTATTAGCGACTTTATTATTATTGTACTTTATTTTTGTTTTCAAATCTTTCATTTTTGCGATAGTTGCCTTTCCATTTTGTTGAGCACCTGCATGATTAGCTGAGAATACTAGAGCGAAAAATGCATTAGTTAATGAACTTCTAACAGTACTACCACCAAGCGTACCATTCATCCAGTCACTACCAACAGCACTCAAACCACTTACAGCTGTATTTGAAATCAAATAAGAAAACTTTCCAAAGGCAGAGCCACCAATAGCACCAGATACAGCACCGATAGATGCATCATAAAGCAATTGACACATATCAACTCTTCCAGTCGTTACCATTTGAGTTACAGAAGAAGTAATAGTAGTTGTCAATGCACTCGTAGCTGCCCCCAAAATAACTGGTCCTGCAACCGGAGCAGTTATTGCAATTGCTGCCACTGCTAATGCACTAGCACCAACACACAATGCACATTTTAACCATCTTGGCATATCTCCGCTTTCATCGATATTTTGAACTGGGTTATTAACCGCATATACCCATAAATTAAGATTTCCGACCTCATCTACTTGTAGATTCACAAAATTGTCATCATTTAACCATCTTCTCCACTCTGGTACATAAAATCTTGATTTACAATAATACATATTTGTATCATCGTCATAATAATACCCTTTGTACCTAAATGGATTACGAGTACCTAAATTACATCCACTTGTATCTTCTATTCCTTTTCTATTACCATATGCATCGTAACTATATTTTACAACAAGTTTACCATTTTGGTCAACTATTCCTAAAATATTATGAAGATAATCTCTTACATAAAAATACTTACTAGAATTATCTTTAATTAAACCATATAATAATCCACTTTCGTCATATAAGAAATCTAATCTACAATATTGATTTATTTCTGTTATTAATTTGTCTCCATCATAATAATACTGCGTTGTAAATTCTTCCGAATCTCTATCGTCATCATACCAATAGCCTAATACCTTTTTAATAATTAAACCATTACTATCATAAGTATAATCAACTGTCTTTTGCTCGCCAATTCCCATTGGCTCAGATACAGATTTTAATCTTCTTCCTTCAAATTCATATTCAATATCATTATTTTTTCTTGGGTTTCCTGGATTTACATTAGAATATGAGATTGGCCATCCATTTACACTTCTTAAACGATTTAAATTATCATAAGTAAAGGTATCATTTCCAGCCTTTGTAACATTTCCATTATTATCATATTTATATTCAATATCATCTTCCTTAGTTAAAAATCCCCTGTAATCATATGTATAATTATGACTGCCAAATACTGAATCCGTAATACTTGTTACATTATTGATAGTCAGATGATACTACATTTGATGTATTTGTACTATTTTTAAAACTATATTCATTTGATACAATTACATTACCATTTTCTATACTCTTATATTTAAATCTATCAAATTGATCATATTCATTTGTCTTAGTAATTCCTAACATTTCACTAGCTAAGTTTCTTAAAGTAGCCTCTGATACATAATAATTTGATACAACTAGCATTTCAATTTGACCATATAATGGATATGAATTATAAATATTATTAATCATAATTTCATTATGACTTCTTCCTATCATAAATGATAAACTACTGTAATTAAACCAGGTTTGAACCTGTTTTGTATCTATAAGTCCATCTACAAAGAAACGAATATTTTTATACTTAAACACTACCTGTGAATCATTAGGATCTTCAGTATCATAAGAAATACCGATTGTATGCCAAGAACCAGTTGAAACGGTAAGAGAAGATTCTACAACTTTTCCATCTAAATCTAGGCATAGTTTATCATTTTCATTACGATATAAGCCTAAGGTTTGATTTGTATTCTTTCCTTCAAAGAAATATTGCTTATCAGTTTTAGCATTCGTAAATCCTCTTAGCATAATTGTTCCTGAATCCTTTATAACATGAAAAAAGGTATATGAAGTTTCCTCCATATACCAAGTATAAAAATCAAAGTTTTATTTTTGTTAAAATCACAAATAAATTATATCAAAGAATCAAAATACATATTATCTTATATCTAGTTTATTTATAATAACGATCAATAAATAATATGATCAATAAAATTAATCCATACTTTAGCAATACGAAAGCCATCCTTAGAATTATCATATATTTTATTTTCATTATGCATATACTTTTCATTTTTTTGAAGTTCCGTTTTTTGCTTTAAACACTTTGAAACATTACTACATGGTTCAAAGTAATAATAGTAATCCGTATACTCACCATCTATAAGAGTACTATATTCATAGAATAATACATAAACATATTTTTGATTTGAAGAACACGAAAAAGAATATTTTGTAATTTTTACCTCTTCATCAGGTTCTTTCTTTTTATTGCACATTTCTATAGCTCTTTTCATTATTTCAGGATTGTCAAAATATCCAATAATATAACGATCTTCAACATCCTCCATATCTTTTTCGTCAAAATATGCATAATTTACAGTTTCAACAAGATATAATTCTTTAATCATTTTTATCACCTTCCTAAAAGTGCTCTAATTATTCTATCCAACCATTTTTTTATAACATTCTGATCATTTCCAGGACCACGTTTCCATACTCTAGCTTTATTATTCATTATGTAATCCGCAGCTTTATTCGCATCTCCATTAAATTTTTTCATTGCCTCAATTCCTTCTTCTTGACTTACCCAAGAAAAAGGAGGTGTATGAGTCATACCAGGACGATTTTTAGACATGCACATTATTGAGCCTAAAATACCTGCGCCTACCAAAACTTGAACTCCACTAATTGTCAATTCAGCAGCACCCGTAATACCTAATGATAATGCACCACCAGAACTAATAAGTCCAAATGTAGGAATTGATGCAGTAAAAGCTATAGTTGCTAAAGCACCTACCACGCCTCCAAGTGCTGTTGCTCCCAAATAATCATACCATTTAACATCACCATTAAACATTTGCCCATCTTTAGAATCAATATAAGCATCCATTCCAAAGCCAATACAAGCACCAATAATTAAAGCTAAAATGCTTATTGCAAAGTCACCTGTTGGATCCACATACATTACGGGATTATTATTACAATATGCAAATAAATTCAAACAAATAATATTTTGAGGCTCAAGATAGTTAATACTATCACTATTTAGCCATCTTCTCCACTTTGGTACATAAAACCTTGATTTACAATAATACATTTCTGTATCATCGTCATAATAATATCCTTTGTATCTAAATGGATTATAGCTTCCTATTCCTATACCACTTGTATCTTCTATTCCTTTACTATTACCATATGCATCGTACTTATATTTTACAACAAGTTTA
Source organism: Clostridium sp. CAG:307_30_263 (assembly GCA_001916215.1). Taxonomy (GTDB): domain Bacteria; phylum Bacillota_I; class Bacilli_A; order Acholeplasmatales; family Anaeroplasmataceae; genus CAG-307. The sequence continues at coordinate 4,024 of MNRZ01000028.1, read as the reverse complement.
CCATTTTGGTCAACTATTCATAAAGTTTCAAATTATTATAAAAAATGGTATATGAAGTTTCCTCCATATACCAACAAATTAGATGTTACATTCATCAATCAACTTTAACAATACTAAATCATTTTTATTTTTAACATAATCAACAAACAATGACCATAAATAATCGGCTGCATCATCACGATTCGAAAAATAACGTACTTTTTCTCTTCTTCCGTACTCTATATCGCCATTTTCAAAAACAACATATTTGTCGTGAAAGCCAAAAAATAACCTACATAATAAATCGCATTTATCAAGATAAAATAAAGCATATTTTTTATCATGCATAGTATATCTTTTTAACACTGATAAGTATTCATTTAAATTATTTTTTTCCACAATCGAAATCAAAGATTTATAATCCATTTAAGTCACCTATATCCTTCTTAAAATACCTTCTGCAATTAATTTAGCTATTGTTTCACCAAAACGGTATTGCATTCCACCCCCATATTGTCCAAAATATGGTACTGCCGGACCTGCATTTACTGTAATTGGATTCATAACTTCATAAATCGATATATTATTCATTTGATTTAACTTATCATATGGCAATGAAAGACTAAATGGATCAGTATAATATGGTGAAGCATAAAAGCCACCTTCTCCGCCAATTCGTTGCAAATACTGTCCTGGTTGTAAAGTTACTTGAGATATTGTAGCAAATCCATCGTTAGCAGGAAAATAACCCCTATTATATTTTATATTATTCTTTAAAAATCCAATAGCACCACTTGTTCCGCCAAGTGTATAGGCCCATGCTAATGATTTTACGCCATTATAAACCGTCGTAATACTAGATGCAAAAAGACCTGTAAGTAATTTAGAAGCTATAGCACCAACACCAGCACCAAGAGCTCCACCACATACACTTCCAAGTGCTGACCAGCCTACAACCTCCCAACCCCGGGCGCCATGCTGATATGATGTGATACCTGCAGCAAGGCCACCTTTCATCCACATACATTACGGGATTATTATTACAATATGCAAATAAATTCAAACAAGTAATATTTTGAGGCTCAAGATAGTTAATACTATCACTATTTAACCATCTTCTCCACTTTGGTACATAGAATCTTGATTTACAATAATACATTTCTATATCATCGTCATAATAATATCCTTTGTACCTAAATGGATTATAGCTTCCTATTCCTATACCACTTGTATCTTCTATTCCCTTACTATTACCATATGCGTCGTACTTATATTTTACAACAAGTTTACCATTTTGGTCAACTATTCCTAAAATATTTTGAAGATAATCTCTTACATAAAAATACTTACTAGAATTATCTTTAATTAAGCCATATAACATGCCATTTTCATCATATAAGAAATCTAACCTAATATTATTTTTAATTTGTGTAATGAGCTTATCTGCGTCATAGTAATAATTTGTTGTATATTCATTCGGATCCCTATCATCACTATAACAATAACATAATACTTTTTTAATTATTAAACCATTACTATCATAAGTATAATCAACTGTTTTATCTTCATCAGATCCCATTGATTCATATACATATGTTAATCTTCTTCCTTCAAATCTATATGAGGTATCTCTATAGGTTGCAGGATTTCCTGGATTTGTTGAAGAAAATGATACTGGCCATCCATTTACACTTCTTAATCGATTTAAATTATCATAAGTAAAGGCATCATTTCCAGCCTTTGTAACATTTCCATTATTATCATATTTGTATTCAATATCATCTTCTTTAGTTAAAAATCCCTCAGATGATACTACATTTGATGTATTTGTACTATTTTTAAAACTATATTCATTTGATACAATTACATTACCATTTTCTATACTCTTATATTTAAATCTACCAAATTGGTCATATTCATTTGTCTTAGTAATTCCTAACATTTCATTAGCTAAGTTTCTTAAAGTGGCCTCTGATACATAATAATTTGATACAACTAGCATTTCAATTTGACCATATAATGGATATGAATTGTAAATATTATTAATCATAATTTCATTATGACTTCTTCCTATCATAAATGATAAGCTACTGTAATTAAACCATGTTTGAACCTGTTTTGTATCTATAAGTCCATCTACAAAGAAACGAATATTCTTATATTTAAATACCACCTGTGAATCATTAGGATCTTCAGTATCATAAGAAATTCCTATTGTATGCCAAGAGCCAGTTGAAACGGTAAGAGAAGATTCTACAATCGTTCCATTTAAATCTAGGCATAGCTTATTATTTACATTACGATATAAGCCTAAGGTTTGATTTGTATTCTTTCCTTCAAAAAAATATTGCTTATCAGTTTTAGTATTTGTATATGCTCTTAGCATAATCGTTCCTGAATCCTTTGGCGATAAGTTATATTCTAATGGTTGTCCATCTGCTACATATGAATAATGATTATTTTTATTATTAAAGTTAAAAGTCCTATCATTATCATGCTTTGCATATATTCTTAAATCATATTTAGTAGGAAGTGTTCCTTTTAATGATTTTAAATCGTTTTGAAGTGGGAAAATTTCATAATTATTTTGAATGTTAGAATCAATTGTATATAGCTTCGTTTGAGAAATATTAACCGTTCCTCTATTATCATTTTTCATTAAAGTATCACTAAAATAATCCTTAGTTAATTTATAATAAGTCATTAAACGATTCATTCCTACTTCCGTATTATTAGCAATTAATAATACGGCAATATAACCTTCAAATAAAGACACATTTGTATTATTAGCTGAAAAGCCAATATTGTAATTTGGGGTACTATCTAATGTAAATGAATAACCATCAATGACCGGAACAAATTCATCAATAGTTCCATTTACCATTAAACTAAATCTTCCATATTCAAATTCATCACTTGGCTTTGAATCTAAATAATAATCTAATGCAAAGAAATTCCATTCACCACTTTTTACATTTGATGATGATACTATTAAATTATCCTTTAAAGAACCATTACCATTAATCAATGCTAAATGTAATTTATTATCTTTAATATAAACACCAATAAAACCTTTTCCTTGTGTATTTTTTTGACTAAATAAATATTTAGTTTCATCTAAATTATCCGGTCTAAACCACATTGCAATTGATGCCTTCGCTCCTTCTGTATTTTTATCAGTAAAACGATATAACTTTCGCTTTACCGTTTTATCAAATCGCATACATGGAATAACTTCAATACGATATGTTTTAACATTTAATTCATTACCATTTAAGTCATAGCATTTAGATATCATATCTTTTCTCTTAAGATCACAATTTGATATATAATCTCCTACCCACATATCCTCTTCATCATAAAACTCATTTACAATAGATTCAGGATAAGCTCCTTGTGATCTAGACAGGCTATCATAGCTTTGATAAATCTTTTTATTATTAATTTCTCGCTTTGATTTAATAATATTTCCTTCATTATCATAATCATAGCTTAAGTCCATATTTGTTTTATATTCTCTTTTAACATTACCATTAATATCATATTCATAATTACTTAAGATTTGTCCATTTTGATCTAGAATTGATACAATTTGGTTTAAACTATTATAATTAAATTTATATCTAGTTGATGAACCATACTTAATTTCTATAATATTATCATTATTATCATATTTAAAATTATAAATATCACCATTTTCACCATATTGTTGGCTTACAAGCTGCATTTCATCATTATATGTAAACTTAAATAGGGTTGTACCATTTAATTCTACCTTAGTAACATTATTAAAATTATCATAAGTAAAATTATATTTAATATTATTACGATTAGAAATTTCAATTAATCGATGACGAGTGTCATATGTATAATCAGTTGAATGATTATTATTTAAAATTAAATTATTCAAATTCATATAATTATCATATTTATATAAACTTGCATATGATAAGGCATCAGTAGATTTTAAAATCTTACCTAAGGAATCATTCTCATATCTTTCAATATGACCAAGTTCATCCATTTTTGATGCTAAATAGCCATT
>MNRZ01000027.1 GCA_001916215.1 Clostridium sp. CAG:307_30_263 | reverse complement strand
CAATGATTTTGTTTCTACATTATTATATACGAACGGAATTTACTTTTTCAATGATTTTGTTTCTACTATTCATAGCGGAATTTACTTTTTCAATTAACACATAATTAAAAATAGTTTTTTAATACTTTATTTTTATAAATTAACATGCTATAATTTTAATGATTAATTTATGGAAAGAGTGATATTATGAAGGCATCAAAAATGCTAATTGCAACCCTAAAGGAAGCACCACAAGAAGCTCAAATTGCAAGTCATACGCTCCTACTTCGTGGAGGATTTATTAAAAATCTCGTTGCAGGAGTTTATAATTATTTACCATTTGGACTTCGTGTTTTAAATAAAATAGAAGCTATAATTAGAGAAGAAATGGATAAATCAGGCGCGATTGAAATTTTATCATCTGCTGTTCAACCTAAGGAATTATGGGAAGAATCAGGAAGATGGAGTAAATATGGTGCTGAGCTATTCCGTTTTCAAGATAGACATGATCGTGAGTTTTGCTTAGGACCTACTCATGAGGAAATATTTACATCAATGGCTCGTGATTTAATCAAATCACCTAAGCAATTACCTATGAATATTTATCAAATTCAAACTAAATATCGCGATGAGGCCCGTCCTCGTTTCGGTTTAATGAGAAGTCGTGAATTTATCATGAAAGATGCATATTCATTTGATAAGGACCAAGAAGGCTTAGATAAGGCTTATAGTACAATGTATGATGTATATACAAGAATCTTTAAACGTTTAGGTCTTGATTTTAGAGCTGTATTAGCTGATACAGGTGCTATTGGTGGAAATGGTTCTCATCAATTTATGGCATTTAGTGATGCTGGTGAATCGGATGTAGTTTATTGTCCTTGTTGTGGTTATGCAGCTGATGTTGAAAAAGCTGAGGCTGTGTGTACATTAGATGATAAAGAAGAAATGAAACCACTTGAGGAGATTGAGACGCCTAATTGTAAAACAATTGATGACGTATGTACGTATATAAACATTGATCCTAAAAAATCAATCAAAGCTGTTGTTTTAAAGGAAACAGAGACAAATAAAATTTATTTTTGTTTTGTAAGAGGTGATAGAGAGGTTAATATTATTAAATTTGTTAATGCTATTAATTCATCTGAGGCCTTTGTTACATTTGCAACCGAAGAAGAAATCAAGGCAGCTGGCACAGTTCATGGCTTTATTGGACCTCAAGGATTAAAGGCCGAAATTCTTATTGATAATGAGGTCGCTCATTTAAGGAATGCTGTTGCTGGTGCAAATAAGTATAATTATCATATGAAAAATGTTAATTATGGTCGTGATTTTGAAGGTCGTGTTTTAGATATTCGTCAGGCAGTTGAGGGTGATATCTGTCCTCAATGTAAGGAGCATCCAATGAAAATGCGTCGTGGCATTGAGGTTGGTCAAATATTTAAGCTTGGAACAAAGTATTCTTCACCAATGAAATGTACTTATACAAATGCTGAGGGTAAGAATGTTCCAATGGTAATGGGCTGTTATGGTATTGGAGTTACAAGAACTATGTCAGCTATTGTTGAGCAATATCATGATGAGCATGGTATTAAATGGCCACTTAATGTTGCGCCATATCAGGCTGTAGTTGTTCCTGTTTCAATGAAGGATGAAAGTCAAATTATGGTTGCAGAACAACTTTATACTTCTTTACAAAATGAAAAATGTGAAGTAATTTTAGATGATCGCGATGGTTCATTAGGCTTTAAGATGAAAGACTGGGAGCTTATTGGTATTCCTTATATTATCGTTTGTGGTAAAAAGGCAGCTGATGGCATAGTTGAATTTAAAGATCGTATGACAGGTGAAAAAAATGAAATGACAAAAGAAGAAGCTTTTGAAAAAATTGCTTTAGCTCTTAAATCATTAAAATAAAATATATGGCTTACTATGACTTATTAATAGTAAGCTTTTTTTATGAAAAAAATAGAGTACAAAGTACTCTATAATAATGTTTTTGTATTGTTTGACTTGAATTTTTTTGTAACGTAAGGCACAATTTCTTTGGGAACATAAGGAGAAATATCAATATTATAAATTACAAATTCTTTAATAGCAGAGGATGAAATAAACTGATTTTTAGCACTTGGCATCATTAGTAGGGTTTCAATATTTGGCTCGATATCTTTATTAAATTGAGCTAATGAAAACTCAGACTCATAATCTTGATAATTTCTAAGGCCCCTAATGATAACTTTAATTTCATTTTCTTTAGCATATTGAACAACTAAAGCATTACTAGATATAACCTTAACATTAGGTATATCTTTAACAACCATTTTAATCAGATTTACTCTTTCTTCCGCAGTAAATGTTGGATGTTTTTTAATATTACATGATACTAGAATATGAACCTCATCAAAAATCTGTGATGCTCTTTTTACAATATCTAAATGACCATTTGAAAAGGGATCAAAGGTCCCTGGGTAAACTGCTTTTGCCATTTTATCACCAAAATTCCTTACTTTTACGCCATTAGTATACATTATTATCTAAATATTTGCAAATGAATTTAATTTAACATATTAAAATTATAGATTTTATGGTAAAATAAATAATAGTAGGAGGTCTTTTATGGTTCTTTATATTACAATTATTGTTGCACTAGTTATATTGCTTGTACTTTCAATTTTAGGGCGTATGACTCCTAAAAATTTAAATGAAACGCAAATGAAATATTATAAAAAGACAGAAATCATTTGTTTATCTATCTTTATATGTGCTTTTATCTTTTTTATTATTGGCGAGGTTATAGATGTGCTTTATCCAGCTTTTGATATTGTTGGTATCGTTTTACTTATGGCTTCGTTTGCATTTTATTTTTATCAAAAATTCAATTATAAAAAGTTAACCGAGGAGGATAAAAATGTTAACAACTAAACAAAAATGTGAGTTAAGAAGTTTAGCTCAAACGATTAAACCTGTTTTTCAAATTGGAAAAGAAGGTATTACTGAAAATATGGCAAGAGATATTCTTGCATATTTAAATAAAAATGAATTGATGAAGATTTCAATTTTACAAAATTGTTCTTTAACGAAAGAAGAAGCAACAAGTGAGCTTGAGGCATTAGATATAACGGTAGTTCAAAAAATTGGACGTCAGCTTGTTTGCTATAAGCAAAGTGATAATGCTAAAAAACCTATTATATTTGAAAAATAATCGACTAAGTCGATTTTTTTAACTAGAAGGAGACTTTTTATGAAACGAATGATTTTAATTGATGGTAATTCCTTAATGTATCGTGCTTATTTTGGAATTGCTGATACCTCAACCTTAAAACCAAATTCAAAAGGTGTTTTTACAAATGCTATAATGTCTTTTGCAAGAATGATGAATCATATTCTTCAAGAACAATTTGATAACATTTTGGTTGCTTTTGACGCTGGTAAGCATACATTTCGTCATGATATTATGACTGATTATAAAGCCGGAAGAGCACATATGCCTGAAGAAATGCGGATGCAAATCGCTCATATTAAAAATTTACTTGACCTTCTTGGCGTAAAACGTTATGAGGTTGCTTTATATGAGGCGGATGATATCATTGGTACTATGGCTAAAAAAGCTGAGGGTGAAGGATATCATGTTGATATATATTCATCAGATAAGGATTTACTACAATTAATTACTGATAATACAACTGTTCATTTAACAAAAAAAGGTCTGACTGACCTTGAAGATTATACTCCTTCTCATTTTGAAGAGGTTTATGGCATAAAGGTACCTCAATTTATTGATTTAAAAGCTTTAATGGGAGATAAATCAGATAATATTTCTGGTGTCCCAGGAATTGGAATAAAAAAAGCCGTTAAGTATTTATGTGAATATAAAAGCGTTGAAGGTATTTTGGAAAATATTCTTTCGCTTAAGGGGAAAGACAAAGAAAATTTTGAAGCATCTAAGGAGCTCGCACTTACTTGTAAGAAAATGGTTACAATTTTAAGAGATGCTCCCATTGAAATTTCGCTTGATGAAACTAAAAAGAAGGAAGTTAATTTTGATAAATTAAGAGAATTTTATGAATATTTAGAGTTACCATCTCTTTTGCGTGAGCTTAATAAGCTAAAGCCTCAGGCGGAGGTATATAACATGTCTTATCGCGTTATTGATAATCCAATTGATATAAGTGATGCTTTAGATGATAATTCAAGCTTGATTTTTGAATCTTCAGAATATAACTATCATCGTGCAAATCTTTTATATATTGGACTTAAAAATAAAAAAGGTAATTTTATTATTTTACCTGATTTGCTATATCAATCAATTGACCTTCAACTTTTTATGGCAGATAAAGAAAATCATAAGTCAATATATGATTATAAAAGAGCATATGTGCTTTTAAAGAAAATGGGATTTGAGCTTAATGGTGTTGATTTTGATATGCTTCTTGGAGCATATGTTTTAAATCCATCAATAACTAAAAATGAATTTAAAATGGTGGCCTCTTCATTCAATTATTATAAATTAAGATTTGATGAGGAAGTATATGGTAAAGGCGTTAAACGTTCTATTCCTGAGCCTTCATTATTAATGGAACATGTTATTTCTAAGGTTGAATGTCTGTATTTAATTAAAAATCAGATTATTTCTTCATTAAAGGAAAATGACCAATATGATCTTTTAACGCAAATTGAAATTCCTCTTTCTCGTGTTTTAGGTAAAATGGAATTTGAAGGAATAAAGGTTGATCTTAACGAATTAAATATACAAAAGAAGGATTTAGAAGAAAGAATTAATTTTATTGAAAGTGAAATTTTTCGCCTTGCCGGTGAAACATTCAATATATCATCACCTAAGCAATTAGGAGTAGTTTTATTTGAACATTTAGGCCTTCCATCTTCTAAAAAGACGAAAACAGGCTATTCTACCGATCAATATGCTCTAGAAGAGGTTAAGCATCTTCACCCTGTTGTTGAATACATTTTAAACTATAGGATGTTAACTAAATTATATCAAACCTATATTATTGGACTAAATGAACAAATTTTTGCAGATGAAAAATGTCATACCATTTATGAACAAGCCCTAACTCAAACCGGAAGATTGTCATCAATTGAACCAAATCTTCAAAATATTCCCATTAGAACCGAACAAGGCCGTCTGATTAGAAAAATGTTTATTCCCTCAAATAAGAATAATTGTTTTTTCTCAGCTGACTACTCCCAAATTGAGCTCCGAGTTCTTGCGCATCTTGCAAATGTAAAGAAGCTCATTGAAGCTTTTAATGCCAATTTAGATATTCATAGTCAAACTGCTCGTGAAATTTTTGGCCACGATGATATTTCTCCAGAAGAAAGAAGAAAAGCTAAGGCAGTTAATTTTGGAATTATTTATGGTATTTCGGCTTATGGACTTGCTACTGACATTGGTATTTCTAATAGTATGGCATCTGATTATATTAAGCGTTATTATGAAATATATCCTGAAATTAAAGAATATATGGAAAATACAATTGAATTTTGTAAGGAAAACGGATATGTAAAAACAATAAAAAATCGTAAACGTTTTATTCCAGATATTAATTCTAAGGTATATAACTTAAGAGAATTTGCCAAGCGTACAGCCATGAATGCACCTATTCAAGGAAGTGCGGCAGATATTTTAAAAATAGCGATGATTAATATTGATTCTAAGCTTGAAAGTCTACATCTTAAAAGTAAGATGATTCTGCAAATTCATGACGAATTATTATTTGAGGTTTGGCAAGGTGAAGAACAAAAACTTGAAGAGCTAGTAAAAAATGAAATGGAAAATGCAATTAAGCTTAAAGTTAAACTATCTGTTTCACATGATTTTGGTTCAAACTGGTATGAGGTAAAATAATGGATGATTCTATTTTAAAATTAAGAAGAAGCGTAAGAGAATTTAAAGATGATGACGTATCTTCAGATTTAATCAATAAAGTAATTTATGCTGCATGTCAAAGTCCATCCGCAAGAAATCAACAGCCATGGCGCTTTGTGGTTGTAAAAAATAAGCAAATATTATCTAATTTAGCACATATTTCTAAATATAGTGCTTTTTTAGAAAATGTTCCGGCAGTAATAGCGATTGTTAAAAAGAATGAATCACTTTCTACTCCTGATATGGCATCAATTGATTTAAGCTGTTGTGCAACCTATTTGATGCTTGAAGCTACAAGCTTAGGGCTTGGTACCTGTTTTTTAGGTGTTTGGCCCCGTCTAGATAGAATGAAGCTTTGCAATAAAGCTTTAAATTTAGCAGCGGATTTAGAAACATTTGCACTCATACCGATTGGATATCCTAAAAGTGAGGAATCATTCTATGAAAAGAAAGATCGCTTCAATCCTGATATTATTAGATGGGAGGAATAAAGATGCCTGAATTACCTGAGGTTGAAACTGTAAGAAAAGTTTTAGTTTCACAATTAAAAGGAAGAAAAATTACAAATATTTCGTCGGACTATCATGAAATGGTTGAACAGGATTTTAATTACTTTTATAATAATCTTTTAAATGAAGAATTTCTTGATATTAAGCGAATGGGAAAATATCTAATTTTTCAAATGACAAATAATTATTTAATTGCACATTTGAGAATGGAAGGTAAGTTTTTCTATGTAAAAACTAACTCAATGATGAATAAACATATTCATATGATTTTTGAACTTGATAATGGTTATAGTTTACTTTATCAAGATACAAGAAAATTTGGAAGAATGATTGTTAAAAATGAGTCTGATCTTTTTTCAACAAAACCATTAAATAAACTTGCACTTGATGCTAATGATCCTACATTTACGAAAGAAACATTACATATTAGACTCAAAGGAAGAAAAATTCCTATTAAGGAAGCATTACTTAATCAAGAAATTATCGCTGGACTTGGTAATATCTATGTTGATGAGGTTTTATTCGCATCAAGAATTAGTCCTTTAAGGGAAGCATGTGATGTTTCTTGTACTGAATGTGGTATAATTCTTGAAGAATCACGAAAAATTTTGAATAAAGCAATTAGCTACAAGGGTACAACAATTAGATCTTATACATCGAGCTTAGGCGTAATCGGTGAATTTCAAAATTTTTTATGTGTTCATACAAAAGAAATTTGTCCTATATGCAAGGGTGAAATTACCAAAACGAGGATATCTGGAAGAGGAACATATTACTGTGCGAGGTGTCAAAAATAATGCGTTATGTTATTGGTATAACTGGTTCTATTGCTTGTGGTAAAAGTTTTGTTTCAAAAACCTTAAATGATATGGGATATCCGGTTATTGATACAGATTTAATTTCTCACAACTTAACAGCAGATAATACTAAAGTTAACGATGATTTAGCATCCTATTTTCCGGAGGCAGTTTCTAACGGATTTTTAAATCGAAAAAAATTAGGACAAATTATATTTAATGACGCTAAAAGAAGAAGTAAGCTTAATGAAATTTTACATCCGCTTATTTTTAAAGAGACAAAAGAAGCGATAGATAAGAATGATGGAATAATTTTTGTAGATGTACCATTAATGTTTGAAGCCCATTTTGATGTACTTTGTGATAAAATAATATGTGTATATACAGAAAAATCTTCACAGCTTGATCGTTTGATGAAACGAGATAATATTTCCGCTTCTGAAGCTTTAAAAAAAATAGAAAGTCAAATGCCAATTGAAGAAAAAATAAAAAAATCAGACTTTATTTTAAAGAGTGAAGAAGATTTCACTGATACGAAAAAAAATATTATGGATATTTTAGCTAAAATTAAGGAGGAATATTATGCCAAAACAACTAGAAACGTCTGAACATGCAAAAAAAGACTTTTTAAAAACAAGATACTATAAAACCAATATTTTATTAATTATGGAGTATGTAAAGAAATATTTTGAAGAAAATAAGATTAAAATTGTTTCATATGATACAACCTATAATGAAATTTCTGTTGAAGCTGAACTTTATAATATGACAGTACGTTTTGTACAGGTTGAGCCTGCAGAAGCGGCTGTTGATTTATTTGTTGATTCATATTTTTTGTTTGATTTTAATAAAACGAAAAAGCTTATTAATGATTTTTATGATATGCTTGGTAAAAAATTTGAACTAAAGGGACTTGCCCTTCACAAGGAGAATTAAGATGGAAGAGATATCAAACAATTCTAAATTTAATATTTGTGCAAGTTTTAATTTATCATTGGATGATATCAATTGTGTTTCACTACTGTATCAACCCTTAATTGGACCTGAAGCTTGTGCACTATATTTAACCTTAAATTCATTAATATTAAGATCTAATTTAAAATCATTAGAGTTTAATCATATTTTTTTATATGATATGCTTGGTATTGATAGTCAAACATTCTTAAAAAGAAGAAAAATATTAGAGGCTATAGGTCTTTTAAGTACTTATGCAAATAACGAATCTTATATTTATTTAATATGCCCACCTCTTTCTCCTAAGAGCTTTATATCTGATGGTGTTTTAGGAGTTATGCTTTGTAGTAAGGTTGGAGAAAATGTTTTTTTAGATTTAAAAAATCGTTTTACAGTAGAAAAAATAGATAAAAAAGAATTTAAAAACATAAGTGCAGCCTTTGACGATGTATTTACTACATCTAATTCGAATGACAATATTGACATAAAAAATGAATATATAATGGAAAAGAAAAAAACTAGGAAAATTAATATTCATAATTTTGATTTTGATTTTGATGAATTCTTAAATAATATTGATATTTCCTTGCTTGAAAGTGGAATATCAGATGACTTTAAAAAACGTATTATAGAAACAGCCTCTGTTTATAATTTGAATGAAGGGGATATGGCTTCACTTTATGATGAATCTTTAAATCGACGAGGTTATTTTGACCCAGTACTTTTAAAGAAAAAGGCTAAAATTTTTTATACTTTTAAGTATCAGGAAAATTTACCAAAGGTTGAAATCAAGCCAGAAATTAAAAATGATGAGTTTATTAATTATCTAGAAAAAATTGATGGTGAAGAATTCTTGGTTTCAATTTTAGGTGATAGCTTTAAAAAAGAAGATGTTATTACTTTAAATGAATTATATAATGAACTTCATCTTAATCCATCAGTTGTCAAAATAATGGTAATGTATGTAATCAAATTATTATTTAAAAAACAAACACCTGATAATCCTCTTAAAATGCCACCCCTTGAATACTTTAAAAAGGTCGCAGATGATTGGATTTTAGAAGGAACAACTGATGTTTATACGGCTTATAATCGTTATGTTTTAGGTCTTGATAAGACTGATAAGAAAAAAATATATAAGAAAAAGCCAATCCCTGCAAGAAGTAAGGATAAATATGAAATTGAAAACGAGAAAAAGGATGCAATGGATGGTATGGAGGTGTTATAATGCAAAAATTGAATTTAAATTCTAATTCAAATGACGAATACCTTAATGAATTAAGAAAAAATAAAGAACTTGCTGGTATAGATGTTAACATTAATAACTGTAATTTATTAAGTAGGTATTTATCAGATTTAGAGCATTGTAAAAAATGTAGAGGATTAAGTGAGTGTAAGAATGAGCCTGCTGGCTATAAATCAAAAATTTCTCAAAAGGGTTCATATACAAATTTGACAAAAATTCCTTGTGATTTTATGAATGATTATTTGAAAAATCAAGAAATACAAAGTAAATTTAAAACACTTTTTTTACCAACTCAAATAAGAGAAGCGTCATTTGATAGCTTTAGGCTTGATTCAATTGAACGTCAAAAAATATATCGCTATATGTCTAATTTTAGTACTTCATTTAAAAGAGGTAATTTAACTAAGGGTTTATTTATTTGTGGAAATTTCCAAATTGGTAAAACATATTCTCTTGCTTGTGGTGCTAATTTATTTGCTAAAAGTGGAATAGATTCACTATTAATTTATTTTCCTGACTTGATTAGAGAGCTTAAATCATTGCTTAATAAAGCAGATGAATTTGAAGATAGAATTAATATGCTAAAGTCAGTTGATGTTTTAATGCTTGATGATATAGGAGCTGAACTACCATCAGCTTGGGTAAGAGATGAAATATTATGCCCTATTCTTAACTATAGAGCCCAAGAAGGACTTCCTGTTTTTTTCTCAACTAATTATACAATTGAAGGTTTAAGAGACTTTTATATTAGACCAGATGGATCAATTAATAGTGCGGATAGATTAATGTCTCGAATTAAAAGTCTTGCAACTTTTGTGGAATTAAAATAATGAATATTGTTTATGGAGGTTCGTTTAATCCGCCAACGATAGCCCATAAAAAAATTGTTTTAAAGCTTCATGAGCTTTTTAAACCGCAAAATATCTTAATTATTCCAACTGGAGATTCATACACTTGGAAAAATATAACGCCATTTTTTCATCGGCTTAATATGACAAAAATCGCTTTTCCAAATGAATGTGTACTTGATATAGAACAAAAAAAAGAATACCAAGGTACAATAAATACTTTAAGATATTTAGAAAAATATTATGATAATTTATATTTTACAATGGGAGCTGATAATTTAATTTATATTAAAAAATGGATTAATTATGAAGCCTTATTAAATGAATTTAATTTTATTATTTTTAAAAGAGATGATATTGATATTGAAGCTTTTATTTCAAAAGAACTTCAAGAGTTTAAAGATAAGTTTACCATTGTTGATTTTAATATGGAAATAAGTGCGACTGAATTTAGAAGTTCTTATGATAGTAGCCTTGTTGATTCTAAGGTATTTGATTATATTAAAGCAAATGGTTTATATAAGGAGGAGTAAATGCAAGCAAAAGGTTTTATAAAGGTATGTGCAATAACACCAGAACTATTAGTGGGAAATCCTAATTATAATGTTTCGATAATGCTAGAGCTTTTAAAGAATAATAAGGCATCATATGCTGTATTTCCTGAAATGTCAGTAACTGGCTATACATGTGCTGATTTGTTTTATTCAAATTTATTATTAAATGATGTAAATAAGGAAATTGCAAGATTTTTAAAAGAAAATTGTTATAAAGGAATTGTATTAATTGGTGCCCCTCTTGAAATAGACGGTTCTCTTTACAATTGTGCTTTTGTAATAAAGGAACATCAAATTTTAGGAATCGTACCTAAAAGAAGTCTCCCAAATAGTAAAGAATTTTATGAGAAGCGTTGGTTTAAGTCGGCTCTTTATAATCACATGGATTCTGTTTATTTTAATGGTGAAATGGTACCTTTTGGTAATTTGATTTTTGATGACTTTGAAAATAATATCCATTTTGGAGTTGAAATTTGTGAGGATATGTGGGCTCCTATTGCTCCATCTAATATGCTTAGCTATCATGGAGCTAATTTAATTTTTAATTTATCAGGGTCAAATGAAACTTTAGGTAAATCGCAAATTAGAAGGACTACAGTACTTGAAAATTCAAGAAGAAATTGTGGAGCATATGTATATGCTAGTGCAGGAGTAAATGAATCTACTTCAGAAACAGTTTACTCAGGACATAATATCATTGCAAGCTGTGGCACTTTAATTAAGGAAACGGAAAATTTTAGTGAAAAATCAGAAATAATTTACGCTGATATTGATATGAATTCCATTAATTTTAAAAGAAGATTAAATACTAATTTTCATGATTTAATTGAATTTAATATAAATTATAAGCATGTTAGTTTTCATCTTTTAAATGATGATGAGTATGAATTTGAAAATAAAATTGATGAAACGCCATTTATTCCTAAGGGAACAAATGAAGAGATACTTGATGCCTTCTACAAAGTAGCCTCAGTTCAAGAGTATGCGCTTTTAAAGCGTATGAAGCATACAAATGCTAAAAAAATTGTAATTGGTATTAGTGGTGGTCTTGATTCAACACTTGCTCTTTTAATTGCCGTTGAGACCTTAAGGCATATGAATAGACCTTTAACTGATATTGTTGCCGTAACAATGCCAGGATTTGCTACAACATCAAGGACAAAGGATAATGCAACTAAAATGATGGAAGCACTTGGAGTTACAATGCTTGAAAAGCCAATTGCTTTAGAATGTCAGATACATTTTAAAACAATTGAACAAGACCCTTTAAATCATGACATAACATATGAAAATACGCAGGCTCGTATAAGAACCTTAATTCTTATGAATTTAGCTAATAAGTTAAATGGAATTGTCCTAGGAACAGGCGATTTGTCTGAACTTGCTCTTGGGTGGTGTACTTATAACGGAGATCAAATGAGCATGTATGGCATTAATGCAGGTGTACCAAAAACATTAGTTAGATTTATGATTAAATATTATGCTCTTACAAAGCATAATCAAATTAAGGATATATTATTTGATATTATTGATACACCTATTTCACCAGAGCTTTCTGATAAAAACCAAAAAACAGAGGACTTTATTGGAAAATATGAAGTTAATGATTATATTTTATATCGGTTCTTAGCTTGTGGTGATGATGAAAATAGGATTTCTTATTTAGTATCAAAAGCATTCAATTATTCTTTAGAGGAGGCTAATACTGCAACAAATAATTTCTTTAAAAGATTTTATACTGCCCAATTTAAACGACAAGCTCTACCTGATGGACCAAAGGTTTTAGATATTTCACTTTCTCCTCGTTCTGATTGGCGCATGCCATCAGACGTTAAGAGGTAATTATGGAAAGTATTGAGGGAATTTGTAAGGCAATAATTTTTGAATCGCAATCATCAACATACAAAGTTATAAAATGTCTAATAAGAAATAATGAAGAAATTCTAGTTGGAAATTTTCCAATAATGGAGCTTGAAGGAAGATATCGTTTTGAAGGTAAATATGTCTCAAATGAAAAGTATGGAGATCAATTTCAGGTTGAGTCATATAATGTTCTTGCTCATGATTCGAAATCGGGTTTAATTGATTATTTAGCAAGTGATAAGTTTAAAGGAATAGGAAAATCAACTGCTACTAAAATTGTTGATGCATTAGGTCTTGATGCAATTGATAAAATTAAACAAGATCCTAATTGCCTTGCTGGTATTAAAATTAGTAAAGCATTAAGAGATTCATTAAAAGATGAACTAATAAAAAGTGAAGAGCAAGAAGCTACGTATATTAAGCTTTACTCTTTTGGACTGACACAAAACATGGCTAAAAGAGTATATGATTTGTATTTGGATGATAGTGTAAAAAAAATTGAAGAAAATCCGTATATATTAATCAAGGATTTACAAGGCTTTGGGTTTTATAAATGTGACCTTTTGGCTAAAAATATTGGATTTTCTCTTCATAGTCCTTTAAGACTTAAGGAAGCAATGATTTTTACTCTTAATGAGGCATGTATTCAATATGGCTTTACTTATGTGACTAAATATCAGCTTGTAGCCTCAACTATGACATTATTAAACAAAAAGGAAACTGATAAAATCAAGGAAGAAGAGATTACAGTTATATTAAACGATTTGCTTGTGTCAAATCGTTTAGTATCTATAAATGAGCGTTTTTATCCTAAATATTTATATGATGCTGAAAAAAATACGCGTGAAAGATTAATTCAAATAAAGAATTTTAAACTTGATTTACCATCTAAAGATGATGCACTTAAATGGATTGCCATTTGTGAAGAAAAGCTTGGGTTTAATTTATTGTCATTGCAACGTGATGCTGTACTTAAATCAGTTACATCTAAAGTTTCAATTATTACTGGTGGTCCAGGAACCGGTAAAACAACAATTATAAAAGCTCTTTTAATGACAGAAGCTTTTTTAAGAAAATTAAATCCAGAAGATAAAGAATTTAGAAATAAAGTTTTATTACTTTCACCAACGGGAAAAGCATCTAAGCGTTTAGCCCAATCAGCTTTAATGGAGGCTCAAACAATTCACCATGCTTTAGGATATAGTGCAGATGGTTCCTTTTTGAAAACAAAGCTTGATACATTAAATGAAGAGCTTATTATTGTTGATGAGGCTTCTATGATTGATATTAATTTAATGAGTCATCTTGTAGATGCTTTAAAGGATAATGTAAAACTTATTCTTGTAGGTGATGTTAATCAGCTTCCAAGTGTTGGGCCTGGTAATGTTTTAAGTGAAATGATTTCTTCAAATTTATTTCAAACAACAACCTTAAAAGAAATTATGAGGCAAAAGGGTGATTCAAATATAATTAAGCTTTCCCAAATGATTTTAAATAAAAATCTTGATTTTAAGCTCTTTAATGAGCATAAGGAGGTATTCTTTTATCAAGCTGAGGGTCAAACGGTTCTTAAAAATATTGAAGATTTATTAAAACTATATCAAAAAAAAGGTGGTAATTTTGTTAAGGATATTCAAATTTTAGCACCGATGTATAGTGGTGTTTGTGGTATTGATAAAATAAATGAAATGATTCAGGAAAAATTTAATCCAAGCACTAATATGATTGTTGATAATGGTCGTGTTTTTAAAGAAAATGACAAGGTTTTGATGCTTCAAAATGATCCAACATTAGGCATAATGAATGGTGATGACGGTATAATTGTTTCAATTGAGCATCTTGAAAAAAAAGATTATATCCATATAAATTTTGGTGAAAAAATCGTTAGAATTGAAGGTAAAGATTTAGATAAAATAACCTTAGGTTATGCTATTAGTATTCATAAATCACAAGGATCAGAATATAAAAATGTTATTTTACCAATTGTTCCATCATTTCAAATTATGCTTAAACCTAATTTGATATATACAGCAGTTACTCGTGCAAAAGGCAAACTTATTATTTTAGGAAATAGCCAAACTTTAATTAATTCCTTGTACCAAAAAAATGATGTAAGACAAACTAGCTTATTTAAAAATGAAGAGCTTAAGAAAAAGGTAATTTATATAAATGATCCTTCAATTCCATTTGATACGCTAGGAGAACAAAATATGGAAAATGTTTCTCCGTATGATTTTATGTAAATTGTTAACAATAATATTGGTGATTAAATGAAACCAATATTTTATATGATGATTGGTGCAATGATTCCAGTTTGTGTCTATGAAATGTCAAAACAAAAGTGTTTTACAAATATGATTGAAAAAGCGTCTAAATTTGTAAACGATATGACACAAAAGTGTGGATGTAATCAAAAAGAAGAAGCACCAAAATCAAAGGAAGGGGCTGTAAAAAAATAAACAGCTTCTAAAAATAAAAAAGAGGTTCAAACTCAGATTAAAATCTGGGAATGAACCTTTTTTTGTAGTATAATTTAAG
>MNRZ01000026.1 GCA_001916215.1 Clostridium sp. CAG:307_30_263 | reverse complement strand
ACCATTTTATATTATTAAATTTGCCGAAATAGCTCAATTGGTAGAGCAACTGACTTGTAATCAGTAGGTTGTGGGTTCAAGTCCTATTTTCGGCACCATCTTGTCCCGTTAGCTCAGCTGGTAGAGCACTTGACTTTTAATCAAGGGGTCAGCGGTTCGAATCTGCTACGGGACACCAACTTTTTATTTGATGCCTCGGTGGTGGAATAGGTAGACACGTGGGACTTAAAATCCCATGGCTGATGAAGCCGTGCCGGTTCGACTCCGGCCCGGGGTACCATTTTTTTGGGGCTATAGCTCAGCTGGGAGAGCGCCTGTTTTGCACGCAGGAGGTCAGCGGTTCGATCCCGCTTAGCTCCACCAGAATAACTTTTAATACTAAATAGATTCATTAGGAACATATGGCGGTGTGGCTCAGCTGGCTAGAGCAATCGGTTCATACCCGATAGGTCGGGGGTTCGAATCCCTCCGCCGCTACCATTTAAAGAACTGGACCCATAGCTCAGTTGGTTAGAGCTATCGGCTCATAACCGATCGGTCGTAGGTTCGAGTCCTACTGGGTCCACCATTTAGTAAAATTCATATTAATGACACGGAGAAATACCCAAGCCCGGTTGAAGGGATCGGTCTTGAAAACCGACAGGGGATGAAAGTCCCGCGGGGGTTCGAATCCCTCTTTCTCCGCCATTTATATCGCGGGGTGGAGCAGTCTGGTAGCTCGCCGGGCTCATAACCCGGAGGTCGTTGGTTCAAATCCTTCCCCCGCAACCAATTTTACGGTTCGGTGGTGTAGTGGTTAACATGCTAGTCTGTCACACTGGAGATCGCGGGTTCAAGTCCCGTCCGAACCGCCAGTTTTATTTTAATACTTGATTTTAAGAACTATCGAATAAATGTTAAATGGTTCGGTAGCTCAGCAGGTAGAGCACAGGACTGAAAATCCTGGTGTCGCGGGTTCGACCCCCGCCTGGACCACCATTTGAAGTTCATTAGAATTCAGGTATTCTATTAATTTTTAAAGAAATCACATGATTGTTTACGATTATGTGATTTTTTTGTTTAGGAAAATTTATTACGATACCAGGACTTCTTGGTCCTGTGTCGCAGAAGTTTTATTTGACTAAAAGAAAAAATAATATTATAATAACAGTTGTTATATATAACATATGTTATTTTAGGTGATACAATGGCGATAAAAAAGATTACATCAGAAGAAATTATTGAATCAGCTTTAAATTTTATTAAAGAAAAAGGATATGAAAATTTAAACGCTAGAAGCTTAGCTAGTCATTTAAAATGCTCAACCCAACCAATATATTTTCAGTTTCAAAATATGAATGATTTAAAACTTAATGTTTTAAAAAAAGCCAAGGAACATTATGAAACATATATTTTAACTAATTTAAAAAAAGAAAACACTCTTTTTATGGGATGCCTAAAGGGAATGATTAATTATGCAAAAGAATATAAAAACATCTTTTCTTTTATTTTTGAAAAGGATTATGTAAAAACGCCTGAAGAGGATAAATTTAACAAGCAAATTGTTGAGGGTATTATGAAGGCTGGAGGTTATTCTTTTGAAGATGCTCTTATGTTTTTTAATCAAAGCTGGATTTTCTCATATGGAATTGCCTGTGGTATTATTAACGGATATATGATGTTTTCAGATGAAGAGATTGATAGTCTTTTAAAGCATCAATTTGAAGCTTTAAAATTATATTATAAGAGGAATTAAATTATGAATAAAATAGTTGTTAAAAATGTTTCTAAAGCATATAAAGATGTAAAAGCTTTAGATAATATAAATTTAGAAATTTTAGAAAATAAAATCACGGGGCTTTTAGGAACTAATGGTGCTGGGAAATCAACACTGATTAAAATTTTGACTGGTGAGATAAAACCTGATAATGGAACTATATCAATATTTGGCATTGATATAAAAAATATTGATGAAATAAGAAAAATAGTCAATGTATCTCCTCAAGAAAGTGCGATTATATCTAATTTAACAGTATATGAAAATTTAGAGTTTTTTGAGCATTTATATGGTATTAATGATGCTATGCTTATTGATGATATCATGATGCTATTTAATCTAAAAGAATTTAAAAATAAACGTTCTAAAACATTATCCGGAGGCTATAAGAAGCGCCTATCTATTGCAATTTCGCTTATAACAAGGCCTAGAATCCTTTTTCTTGATGAACCGACATTAGGATTAGATATTATTGCTAGACGCGATTTATGGCGCATTATAACGAAAATTAGTATGTCAACAACAATTGTTTTAACATCATATTATTTAGAAGAAATTGAATCCTTATGTGAAGATGTAATAATTTTGTCGAAGGGTCATGTTGCGTCAAAAGGAACTGTAAATGATATAAAAGAACTTTCAGGCTGTGATTCATTTGAGGACGCATTTGTTAAGATTGTAGGTGAAAGTGATGAAATATAGGGCTTTATTAAAGAAAACATTTTTTGAAATATTAAGAGATCCGGTTGTATACGTTTTTTGTGTATGTATGCCGATTCTAATGATTTTCCTTTTTGCAATAATAAATCATTATACAAATGGTACTACACAAATATTTGAAATGGAATCTCTTATTCCTGGTATAATTGTTTTTTCTTTTTCCTTTATCACGCTTACTTTTTCTTTAACTATTTCTAAGGATATGAAATCAGCTGTGTTAAGACGGATATATATAGCCCTCATTAAAACCCGACATATTTTAATTTGTTATTTAGTTGTTGGGATTGTTGGATCATTTATTCAAGAGATTTTGGCTATTTTAACGGGATTTATAGTATCTTTAATTTT
This sequence comes from Clostridium sp. CAG:307_30_263, assembly GCA_001916215.1. GTDB lineage: Bacteria > Bacillota_I > Bacilli_A > Acholeplasmatales > Anaeroplasmataceae > CAG-307. Next base: position 12,839 of record MNRZ01000026.1, on the reverse strand, counting down.
AAAGACAACGTATTTTAATATTATAAGTGCTTTTATGTTGATACTTGTGAATATTCCTATTTCATTAATTTTTATTTTTTTAGGTATTATACTTGGAATGTTACTAAGTGATACTGCTGCACCTGGTGTTTCATCAATATTAATTTCAGCATCAGGAATATTGGGTGGTGCTTGGATGCCTATTGAATCTATGGGTGGATTTATGATTGCATCAAGCTTTTTACCCTTTTATCCTGCAGTATATTTAGGACGCTTTGCAACAGGCGCTAAAACGGTATTTAATGAGCCTTACAATTTTAATTCTAGCAATTGGTATTACTTATTGGTGCTTATCTTATATATGGTAATTTTAGGCTTTCTATCTAGTATAATTACACAAAAAAAGCGATAAATACTTAGTATAAAATGGTTGAAAATTAAAAAAATATAGAAGAAAAAATAAGATTTTGGTTAGGTGATTGCCTAACCTTTTTTATTGATTTTACGTTAAATTTAATTTGATTACACCATTTGAAAACGTTTTCATACGAGAAAATGCAAAAAAAATTAAAAAAAATCGCATTTTTCGCCTCTTTATTATAATGGAGGTGTAAAAATGAAAAAAATAAAAAAGATTTTATTTTCATTAGCTGCAGGGGTTATTGTTTCACTTCAAGCTTTAAATGCTTCTGCAGAAGGATTTACAAAGCTTGATATTGGTGTTGGAAAAACAATAATATCCTATAGTGACATTAATTATGGTCAGTATGAAGATGGTGATTATTTTGTCAGAACAACTGGTGCATATCCTATCAAAAAGGATGAGATATTTGTTATCTATGGTTCACAAAATTTTATTGGTAATTTTAATGATGTATTACCAGTTAGTTATACAATGTATTATGATGACGGCCCATCAGAGGATTTAACGACAAACTGGCAATTAGGTGGATGGTATGCAAGAGCATATATTCAAAACAATTCAGGTAAGGATGGTTATGTTGAAATTACTGATTTTGGAGTTCCTAAAGGAATGCTGTCTGATGAGGTTGTTGAAGAACTAGATATGCGTCGTGTTTCACAGCTTGATGAATGTAATTTTGATGGCTTTTCAGCTTTTGCAGGAACTTCTGAATATTATACAACAGATAAAAGCTATACTTTAGTTACTTCAAATGAGGTTGAATTAACAAAAGAAAAAGTTATCGAAAATTTTTATTGTGTTGATAATGGAATGATTATAAGAGATATTACAGTCACAGATTGGAATTATGAACAAAAGGCTGGTAATTATTATGCTAATATTTTTGCAAGAGATCGTTCCGGAAACTATAAAGAATATAAGCTTAATATTATGGTTTATGAAAAAAGAGATGCTCAAATTCTAGGACCAGACGAATGTGATATATATTTATCACAAATAGGTAATTTTGATATTAATCGAATTTTAGATGAGTATAGTGGTGATTATTATAATCAATCATATGAATTGGCAATGAGTGATGATGATATTAATTTAATCTATAACAGGATGAGCTATCCAAATAGCTTCAATGTTGAAATTGAATGTGAATTTGAAACAGGTGACGTTATATATAAAACAATTACGATAAATATTATTGATGATATTCCACCTGAGCTATTTGTAAAAAAGACCGTTTATTTAACCGAAGAGTTAAGTAAAATGACAAATGATGAAATTATTATTATGGTTATGCAAGCACTTCGTGAACAAGGTGTAGAAGCAAGTAGTGTGTTACTTTCTGATGAGGCGAGTATCCCAACGGAAGAAGGAGAATATAAGCTTGATTTCACCTATGTTGTGGAGGGGGAAACTAAAAATGGTGTCTTAAATTTGAATGTTATTGATTCTAAGAAAATAGAACCTGTTTCAAAGACAATTCTTACAGCTTCAAGCATTACAAGAGGCTTTGACAGTAACGAGCTTTTAAAATTGATTGGAGACAAGCTCTTAAATAAAGGTATTTCTTATGATAATCTTAAAATAACCTCAGATTTAAATAAGATTCCATCATCTGCTGGTGATTACAATATTTCATTTAGTTATGATAGTGATGGTATTGAAAAAGAAGGAGAACTTCATTTAACTCTTGAGGATGCTAAAGAAAGCGATGGTATAAATCCTATATTCTTCATTATTGGCGGAGTCGCTTTAGCTGGTCTTTCTATATTTGCTTTTGTTAAGGCTAAGAAGCGTCGTCGTGTCTAGCACTTTTAATTAATTTATGCTATAATCACCTTATCTTTAGGTAAGGTGATTTTTATGTTTAATGATACTATTTGTGCGATTGCAACTCCTTATGGTGTAGGAGCAATTTCAGTAATTAGAGTTAGTGGAGATGATGCCATTTTTATTGTAAATAAAGTGTTTAAAGGAAAAAGCTTAGAAGAAGCTAAGCCTAATACTATTCATTATGGGTATATAATTGATGGAAAAGACATAATTGATGAGGTAATGGTTTCTGTATTTCATGCACCTAAGTCATTTACGGGTGAGAATTCATGTGAAATAAGCTGCCATGGTGGTATTTATAATACTAATAGAGTACTTGAGGTAATTTTGAAAAATGGTGCTAGAATGGCTGAACCAGGTGAATACTCTAAAAGAGCTTTTTTAAATGGTCGAATTGACCTTGCACAATCAGAAGCGATTATGGATATAATTAGCTCATCAAATGAATTAGCCTTGAAAGCTTCAATTCATTCGCTTCGTAAGGGTACAACAAATCTTATTAAAGCTTTAAGAGAAAAGCTTTTAGATTTAATTGCTAAAATAGAAGTAAATATTGATTATCCAGAATATGATGATGCAGTGGTTATGACAGATGAAATTATTGAACCTGTCGTAAAAGATTTAATTACTGAAATGAAGGATATTTTAAAGCATTCACGTTTAGGTGTTATGGCTGTTAACGGAGTTAAGACTGCTATTGTAGGTCGTCCTAATGTTGGAAAGTCATCGCTATTAAATATGCTTCTTGAAGAGGATAAGGCTATTGTTACTGATATAGCTGGTACAACAAGAGATATTATCGAAGGTGAGTTAACCCTTGGAAATGTGACCTTGAAGCTCGTTGATACAGCTGGTATTAGAAAAAGTACGGATGTTGTGGAAAAGATTGGTATTGAGCGTTCTAAGAAGGCTATTGATGAATGTGAGGTATGTCTTTTAGTGTTAGATTCATCACACCCTTTAGAGGAAGAGGACAAGGAGCTTTTAAAGCTAACCGAGTCTAAACAAAGAATCATTATTTTTAACAAAACGGATTTACCAAGAAAAATTAATTTAGATATACCACATATAGATATTTCGGCTCTTCATTCTGAGGGAATAGCTTTGCTTGAGACGGCTTTATTAGATATAACTAAAATAAATGAATTTAATGCTAATGATAATAATTATCTGTCAAATACAAGACATGTGGCATTAATGAGTAAAGCTTTAGATTCTTTAAAATCAGCATATAATGCATGTCTAAATCACATTGATGTTGATATGATTGAAATTGATATTAAGGATGCTTGGTATAAGCTTGGAAGCATTATTGGGGAGGAATCACCAGAATTATTAATTAACGAGTTATTTTCTAAATTTTGCTTAGGTAAATAAATTTCAGTAAAATTTGCAATTGCATTGTAGAAAATACGTAAATATGATTGCAAATTTTAAAAAATAGGTTTTTTTATGATAAAAAGAAATATTGAAGGTATATTTGAAAATACAATTAAGCACTATTCAATAGCCTTACTAATAGGTCCTAGAGCTATTGGCAAATATACTTTGCTATATAATGCATTTGTAAATAAAGGCTATTTTTATGTTTCATTAGATGATTCATTAGAGCTGTCAGCTGCAATTACAGATCCTAAAATATTTTTAGAAATGCATCTACTCCCGTTATAATAGATGATGTTCAAAAGACTCCAGAGCTTTTTTCCCGAGCTTGAAAAAATAGTAAATGAATCAAGACTCAAAAATGGGAATAAAAAAGTAATGGATTATATATATTATCAGGATTTCAAAGACAAAAGCTTTTAAATATATTGTAAGAGGATTTTTCCATGTTTTATATGATGATTTGAATATGAAAACACAGTTGATTAGTTTTATTTGTATGATATGTTAAGGTTTAATTTAAATTTCTATATGAAATTAAATTAGACCTTTTTATTTTACACAGTATATTGTACAAATAGTTTTTTTTAAGAAAATAAATATAACTTAATGTACAAACTATTTGTGAATTGATGGATTTAGTAGATTTAATCTATAATAAAATTGTGTTAAGGCTTTAACAAAAAATAAATGGAGGATAAAAGATAAAAATGAAATGGAAAGTTAATATATATGACAAAATGGAGGATTATTTATAATGTTAAACGAGATGTATTATTTTAAAGAGGATAAAAGTGCTTTTTCAAAAAGATTTGAAGAATTAATGAAAAAAAATAATCTTAAATTAAATGACGTTGTAGAAATATTTGAAGAAAAAACAAAAACTAATAGTTATGAATTGATAAAGAAATGGCGATATGGAGAGAGATTACCTGATATAGAAAGTATTTCGATATTAGCAGGGATATTTCATACGACAATGGAGGATTTGTATCTATCAAATTCACATTTAAAAATAAAAAAAAATCGTTATTCTGATATTTTTAGCTTTGATGATGAAAGACTTGATTTATTAAACGATTTTTCAAAAGAGAGTATTAAAACAAAGCTGGAAATAAATAAGGATGACGGTATTAAGATACTTCAAGAACAAGCTGATTTTATCGAGGAAATTAATTATTTATTACAAAAGAAGTTGTTTTCATTTTTAACGAGTATTGAAGAAGCAAAATTAAGATGGTGTTTTAAATATTTTATTTTAGATAGAGATTATAAAAAAATAGAATATGATATCTTTTGGAATGAAATTAATAAAAACATGATTAATAAGATGGGAACTGCTTATAAATACAAGATATCATATAGCGATATGAAGGCAGAATATTTTGAATTTAAGAAAAAAATTATATTCGCGCCAAATTATAAATTTGTTTATAGTTATGATTTTTTAAATGACTTAAACGATGAGATGGTAATAAAAGCATATCTTGCTAGATATGATGAAGTATCATTAAATGTATTGTATACAGATTCTGATACAAGTCCAAAGGTGAAAGCAATTTTGAAAAATATGGGATGTAAAAAAATAAATGGATGTTTATTTGAAAGTGATATTTTGTCTAATATTGATAAAATGGATTATTTGGATTATTTAGGAAAAATTGACGAAAGGAGCAACGACTAAAATGCAGGAACAATTAAATCAAATTGAAGAGAAATTAATAAAATTAAACAATCAAACAAAAAAAGCATCAAAAGAATGGCGTTATATTTTGCTAAATTTGAATTTAAGAAATAAAACGATAGATGATTTAAAGGATATATTTGGCGTATCACAAACAGCAATAAATAAGTGGAAGAATGGAGAGCCAATTGCCAGAGATAAGAAAATTTTTCTTGCAAAAATGTTTGGTGTTACGCTAGATGAGTACTATGAAAATAAATGTGCAGACGATTTATATAATAGCTTGGTATATAATCTTGAACAAATTATTAATATCCAAGATTATAAAAATTTAACTTATTACGATTTAAAAAAATTATATGAAGCTAAGAATGAAATCAGTGAATACATTAACTTTGTATTATATGGCAAAGGTGATGAAAAATTAGCCGAAAATGAATTTGATTATCTTTGTCAAAAATTAAAAGCTAATTATGAGGATAATAATGTTAGAAGGGCTTTAAATTATAAGAATTTAATTATTTTAAAAGAACAAAATAATTTCAATGAATTTATATATCACACAATAGATTTAACAAGAATTGTTTTATTAAGTGAAAATATAAAAGGAATTTATTTGTTATTAAATAAAGAAGATTTAGATAATATATTAATGTTATATAATAAGCTTTCTAAAGAATATGCTACATTTGATAGTGATAAATTAGTCTTAGAAACATTATTATCTATGGGTGCATCAATAAACAAAAATAATAAATTAGAATATAAAATTACTTTTGATTTTTATAAAAAACAAATGGAACAAAAAATTATGAAAATAGTTGATATGGAGGAATAATAATGGCAAGCGTTACACAAAGAATAAGTGAGATTAAACAACCTAGGGGAGGATTTATTAAACCATCTGCATTTGAAAAAATTGAATATAATGATGGTTATGAAATGGAAAATGGAAATATTTCCCCAATTATTGTAGGTTTAGCAGTTGATTACTTATCAAGATTTATGATGTTGGTAAAGAAGGGTAATAAGGATTTAATATCGATACGAAAAAAATCATTTGAAATATCAATTAAAGGATATAAAAATAAGAAGCAATGTGTATCTAGAGATGAGATAAAAAATGATGAAAAATTAGGACTTGATATTGAATCGTTATTAGAGAATGTTAAAGGATTAGATGATGAATCAATTATTTCAGCCTGTAAGGCAACTACTTATGATGTTTGGTATCGAAATCCTTTAATGTCAGAGGGAGCTAAGAAGGCGATTGATACTAATCCTAATGAAGAAACAATTGAAAATATAAGAGTAATGGTAAAAAGAAGCTTAACTTTTTTTGAAAAGTATGGCCCTATTGTTAAAGATGGATTTACTTTTGATGGCGGTTATAGTAAAACAGTTGATGCAGGAGATGGAGACTTTTTAACAAAAGATACTTTATGGGATTTTAAGGTTAGTAAAAATAATTTAACAAGTAAGCATACATTACAACTTTTAATGTATTGGATTATGGGGCGGCATTCAAAGCAAAGTATTTTTAATTCTATTGAAAAAATAGGTGTTTATAATCCTAGAAAAAATGTGGTTTATTTGTATGATATGAATAAACTTGATCATGATGTCATTGAATTTGTTGAAAAAAATATAATTTGTTATAAGAAATAAGTATAATAAAAATATTTTTGTCCAGAGTGATGTAGATAGGTGTTTACCTTAGAATTAAAATGCTATCTACCTTAGATTTTAAAAAGCAAATAAAAGAGTCTATAGTGACTCTTTTATGTTTATATTAACTTATAACTAATTTTTAAATTATTATCTTTAGCTTTAATATTAGCAATGCTTCCACAAATAATAGGAATTTGGGGCTTTAAATGACCAAAATCAGCATTGATTATAATTGGTACATTTAAGTCATTTAAAACATCTAAAACCGCATCATCCATTGTAAGTCCTATAAAATCAGTATTGTATTTAAGAGGACGTCCAAAGATAAAGCCTTTAGCATTTTCAAACCAACCACAGCGTTTCATTTGAAGTAATGCAAGCTTTAGATTCCATGCTTCAAGATCACAAGCTTCTAAAAACCAAATAATACCATCGTCCTTATATTTGGCATTAAATTCTTTAACTTTATCGTAGGGTGTTCCAATAATATATGTAAGACAATCGATACAACCACCAAGAAGACGACCTTCCATTTCAATTTTATTTTGATTTAAAACAAGCTTTTTAACAGTATCATAATTATAACCAACATAAGGATTATCTTCTGTTTTAAGGCTTTGAAGCTCAAAATGAGAATAACCTTTGAATTCAAGCTGTTTACCTTTTAATAAATCAATTACCTTTAAAAGACTTAAATCAAGCTTTGTTTGTCCAAATTCGGGAGCACATGGTCCATAAATAGTTGCTACATCACATAAGGTTGTAAGAGTGAAGGTTAGGTTTGTGTTGTCAGAATATCCCATAAACCATTTAGGAGGACTATCTTTAATTAGATTAAAATCAATATCATCAAGGATTTCATTCATTAGATTTCCACCACCAACAGACATAAGAAGGTTAGTATTACTTAAATAGCTGTCCATAAATTCCTTGGCACATAGGAGGTTTGTATTTGAACGAAAGCCAATTGTATTAAAAATATTAGGTCCCTTGATGATATTAAAGCCCAAATCATTAAAATGCTTTATTGCAAGCTTAAGCCTTGAATTATATGGCTCGGTTGTGCAACCAAAGCTTGGGGCTATAAGGGTTATATTATTTTCTTTTTTATTTAAAAACTGTGGATATTTCATTTTATCACCTAAAAAAATTATAACAATCAAATATTTGAATGTCAAATTGGTCTTTTTAAATACTTAAATAAATGGTATAATTGGCTCGGAAGGATTGATTTCATGTTACTAAAAAAAATATATAATTTTTATCATAAAAAAACAGAAAAAATAGTTGATGAATTAGATAAGGATTCACCTATTAAGGTTCAAGAAAGATATGATATAAAGCCTTATGATGATATAAAATATAATTTAATATATGCTCATGATGAATTACTTGTTGATGACGATAATATTATTATAGCTACTCGTAAATATAAAAAATGTTTAATTAAAATATGCTTAGTGCATAATTTTGAAATGTTTAAAAATTATAAGCTTGATAATGAATCTTTAAAGCAATATGCTATAGCTAAGGGTTATTTAGAAGAAGCGTCTATGGATGATTTTGATACAGAAAATGAAGTTATTATTGTTGTGTTTAGACAAAAAATAGAAGAAATAAAGAAGTATTGTTTTATTAATGCTAAGGCTTCTAAAAAGTCTTATGAGCAATATTTTATTTATGATGAAAATCATGCTCAGCTTTTAAGATATAGAGAACTTAAAGATTTTGATACACAAATAGAGGGCTATAATACAGCAATGTATTTTGATTTAGCTTGTGTCGATAAGGAGGCGTACTAATGTTTGGATTTAAACCCCTTTCAAGAAAAAATACAATTATTATAACGATTGTTTCATTTGTGGTTTTAATTGGTTTAATTTGCTTATATGTATTTAAATTAAATGAAAAATGGCTCATGGTACTAATTATGATTATGTCAGTAGTATCAATGGTATCATTGAATTCAATGATATCAAAGCTTATTGTATTTAAGCCTCGTAAGCAATTATATCCTAAGGGCTATTACGAAGCACAAGGATATGAAGCCTTAGAAGCTAAGCTTAATAAAGCTGGATTTAAGATGACCTCTAAGCAATATGGGTCAGGCTATATAAAAATAGAAGGGAAAACAGCATATAAAGTTATATTAATTGAAAATGATGATAGATATTTTAATCAAGGTCAGTCAAATGATAAGCCAACTAAAGGAATAGATAAATGTGAGGAATTTATAGGCTTTGAGTTTTTCTTGCGTCCAACAGAAGCGTCATTAAAGCGATTACCTGATTTTAGCTTTACGGGAGATAATGTTTTTTATACAGGCTTTTATTTTGATAGTGAAAATAATATGCTTGTAGAAGCTAATAAAATTGATCCTAAGCTTCATAATGATTCTTATTTGCATTTAAAAGAAATGCTTGGTCTTAAAGAAGTAGAAGCGCCTGTAATTAATAATGGGGATAAAAAAAGAAGAAATAAATAAAATTTGTAAAATAAACTTGCACAAAAATAAAAACTATGGTATTATAAATTGGTAAAACTTACTATAGTTACCTACAACTATGGCGGAAGGAGATTAAAGACTATGAAAAAAGGTATTCATCCAGATTATAAGAAGGTAATTTGTACTTGTACTACTTGTGGAGCTCAATTCGAAACTGGTTCAGTTTTAGATGAAATCCGCGTAGATACTTGCTCAAATTGTCATCCATTCTATACTGGTAAGCAAGCATTTGCTTCAGCTGCTGGTCGTGTTGAACAATTCAACAAGCGTTATAATCTAAAGAAGTAATTTAAATTGGTGGATCTTACGGTCCACTTTTTCTTTACTCTTTTTTGCGATTAAGGTATAATATTTTTGTTTGTTAGGAAGGTGTTTTAAGTGAATTATTATAATAATCAAGGGGGAAGAATTGAGGTTATTTGTGGACCAATGTTTGCTGGTAAAACGGAAGAGCTAATTAGAAGAGTTACAAGAATGGAATACGCTCATAAAAACTTCTTAGTCTTTAAGCCTTTAATCGATAATAGATATTCAATTGATGAGGTTGTAAGCCATTCTAAATATAAAAAAAAGGCGATAAATATTAAGGAAGCTAAAGAAATTCTTCCTTATATAACTGATGATATTCAAGCAATTGTTGTTGATGAGGTTCAATTTTTTGATGAGAGTATGATTAGTGTATTAACTAATTTAGCTAATGAGGGACTTAGAGTTATTTGTGCTGGTCTAGATCTAGATTTTAAGGGAAAGCCATTTGGTATTATTCCATCTCTTCTTGCAATTGCTGAAAGAATTACTAAGCTTACAGCTATTTGTATGTGCTGTGGTGAAGAGGCTACTCGTACTCAAAGAATAATTGATGGACATGAGGCTTATGATGATGATCCTGTTGTGCTAGTTGGTGCTAAAGAGTCATACGAAGCAAGATGTCGAAGATGTCATAAGGTATTACATCGTGGCTAGTCATGAGTATTATATGCTAGAAGCCTTAAAGGAGGCTAAAAAAGCTTATAAAAAGAAGGAAATGCCTATAGGCTGTGTTGTTGTTTATAATGACAAGATAATTGCTAAAGCTCATAATATGCGTGAGAGGTATAATCATGTTCTTTCGCATGCGGAAGTATTAGCTTTAAAAAAAGCTAATAAAAAAATGAAATGCTGGCATCTTGAGGAGGCTTCAATTTATATCACGTTAGAACCTTGTCCAATGTGTGCAGGTGCAATTATTAATGCAAGACTTAAAAATGTATATTTTGGAGCTTATAATAAAAAAGGTGGCTGTGCCGGATCTTATATCGATTTATTTAAATATAATTTTTCTAATCCACAAATTCACTATGAAGGGGGGATTTTGGATGAAGAATGTAAAAACTTGCTACAAAGCTTTTTTAAAGAGCTAAGAGGCAAGGAAAAAGAATAAAAAGGATTTGCTTTTAATAGTAAGTTATGATACAATAATTTTGCTTTACCCAAGCAGGGGCGGTGAATCAGGTCAGGATCGGAAGGTAGCAGCCTTAAGCTTAGCTTTTGTTGTGGGTAAGGCACTTTTTTTGCCCTTATAGTTCATCGGTAGAACGCAGCCATGGTAAGGCTGAAAGGTAAGTCCGACTCTTACTAGGGGCACCACTGGTTTTAGAAATATAGGTTTGATACAAATAAAATAATGTATCAAGCCTTTTTTGTTTAAAATAGTTTTATTTATGGTATTTTACCATGTTTTAAGGCGTATTGCTTGAAATTTGAAGATTTTTGTTTCATTTTTTAGACCCTGTTTTCTTTTTATAATCAACTAGAAAATAAAAGGTATCAGCAAGAAAACGAAAGCCCTCTGCTAGAAAATGATAGCTGTAGTAAGAAAACAAAAGCTAAAAGGACTATAAACCTACATAATTATAAGGGAAGAAAATTCGAGGTACTTTTAAAAAATGTCGCACACAATGTTATAGTTTTAATATGAAAAAATAAGATACGAGGAGATATAAAATGTTCATTGAATCTAATAAAATAGAACTTAAATCTAAATATACTGATCAAATTGTCAAAGAAATTGTAGCTTTTATTAATGCTGATGGCGGGAAAATTTATATTGGAATTAATGATGATGGGACTGTATGTGGCGCACAAAAAATTGATGAATCTTTAAGAAGTATTTCGGACATTATCACCACTCAAAATAGAACCAAATGCAATTGATAGCGTAAAAACTGAACTAGAAATTATAGAAGGATTACCCGTTATTGTTATAAATGTTAAAAAGGGCATTTCGCCATTATATTGCATAAAAAAATATGGATTTTCATCAAGTGGTTGTATGATTAGAATAGGTTCTAGTTGTAGAGAAATGAGTGAATTGCAGATTAAGGAAAGATATAAAATGCGTTTTTTTGATGATGACATAATTGTTTCCTCACCTACAAATTTAAAAACATTATCTTTTTTTACACTTAAAAATTCGTATTTAGAAATGGGATATAAGCTTAATGATGATACCTTTGAAACGAATTTAAAACTTGTTAATAATAATGGGGATTATAATGTAATGGCAGAATTATTGTCAGATAACAATAGATATTCACTCATATTTGTTAAATTTAGTGGAATCAATAAAGCAAGCATTTCCCAACGAAGTGATTATGGAAATAAGTCTATTATATTTGGCTTTAAACAAATGATGAACAGAATAGCATCTGAAAATATATGTATTTCAAATACTACAGTAAGGCCTAGAATTGATACTTATTTATTTGATTATGATAGCGTTAATGAAGCAATAGTAAATGCAATTGTTCACAATGATTGGTCTATTGCAGAACCACAAGTATCTTTTTTTCATGATAGAATTGAAATACTATCTCATGGAGGATTACCGCATACTTTATCATTAGAAGATTTTTATCGTGGAATTAGTAAGCCAAGAAATATAAGATTGATGAAGATATTTTCTGATTTAGATATTGTTGATCATACAGGACATGGAGTTCCAATCATTATTGAAAAATATGGACGTGTTGCTTTTGAAATAAGCGATAATCATATTATTGTCACCATTCCGTTTGATTTAGAAGTTATGAAATCAATAAATGTCGGTGTAAATGTCGGTGTAAACCTTAACAAAAATGAAAGACAAATTATAGAATTAATTTTAAATGATCCCACTTTAACAGCAGAAAAATTATCAATCGAAATTAATAAAACAAAAAGAACAGCTGAAAGATATTTGAAATCATTACAAGAAAAAGGATATATTGAAAGAAATGGTTCAGATAAAAATGGTTATTGGAAAGTTTTAAAATAACAAATATTATTGTATAAATAGCTATGTAAATGTCTGAATTTTTGATGATGTTGAAAATTATTCATAT
>MNRZ01000025.1:15797-18840 GCA_001916215.1 Clostridium sp. CAG:307_30_263 | reverse complement strand
AGCTTAATTATTTTAGTAACCCATGATATATCACTTGCAAATACCTATGCTGATTATATTTATCATATTAAGGATGGTAAGATTTCGGATTATAAGGAAAATAACCTTAAGGATAATGAAAAAGAAGATAATTTTACTTATGATGATAGTTTTTATGAACCAATAATAAAAAAAGATAGGGCAAAATTTGGTTTACTTCTTAAAGAAGAATTTTGTAATTTTTTTAAGGATAAGGTAAAAGGAAAGATTTTTAAATTCGCTTTCTTTTTAATTGGCATTATCTTTATGGTTATAAATGTTTTAGTCACAACTAACAATCCTAATAAAATTAATGATATAGCTGCTCGTAATGATGTATATACATTAAAAATATCTTCATTTCAGACGAAGGAAAATATATATTCTGAATTAGCTAGAGTATATGATTTAGGATATATTGATGATATTTATTCAAATAATCAAAGTGGTAGCTTAAAGATAAAAATGGGAGTTTCAACCTCAATAAAGCTTGATTATTCAAATGTATATAATCAAACATTAATTAAGGATTCTTTAATTATAGGAAAAAGGCCTGAAAACACAAATGAAGTAGTTATTACTTCTAAAATGGCCGATGAACTTACAAAATCAAAATATTATAGATCTTATGATGAAATAATAGGCCTTAAGCTTTTTTTGAATGAAAGTATTGTTGGTATTGCAAAAAATGATCAAGCTTATATTTATAAATTAAATCAAACTTATAATTCTGCTAATTATTATTATAATTCAGGTATTTACAATTTTGAAATTTATGATGATAGTTTACAAATAGAAGGAAATAAGCCTAAGAGTTTAAATGATATTGTTGTATCAAGCCAGTTTTTAATAAACAAAGGGCTTAAGGTTGGGCAAACCCTTAATAATGGTGATAAAATATGTGGTTCATTTGATAATAGGAAAGAAATTGTTTATGGTTTAAGTGATAGAATCTTTATTCAATCAATTGAATCTGAAGAAGTTGATTGTACAATAAATGATTTAACTAGGCTTAAAGGATATCAAACCTTTGAAGTGACAAATAAATATGAAAATATTTCTGAAAATAATCTTGATAACTATAATCAAAGTAAATATATAAATTTGACAATTGAAATCATTTTAATAATAATTTGTGCAATTTATCTTATTTTTACGATGAAATCAAAAATGCTTCAGGATATTTATGAAATTGGTGTAAGAAGAGAATTAGGTCAAAAGCGAATAAGTATTATATTAAATTATATTTTAAAGAGCTTTGTTACCTTAACATTAACAATAATTATAGGATATATTTTATCAACGTTAATCTATATTTTTATAGCTTTAAGAGTTAATTCTTTTGGTGGAAATATTCCTGTTTTATATAATAGTTTATCAACGTATTTAATTATTTTAATTATTTATGTGATGGGAATTATATTTGGTATTATTCCTGTTTTGTTATTGCTTAAGCATACACCAGCAGAAATTGTTAAAAAATATGATATATAAATAAAAATTATAAGGTGTATTTCACTAAGAAATATGCCTTTTTTTATGAGAAAATTGCATCTTAGGCCAAAATAACGACATGTTAGGCTATTTTTATTGAAAAAACTTGACAAATTATATAAAATCATATTTGTAAGAGGAAAAATAAAATGAAGAAGATAAAAAGATTATTTTTAACAAGTGTTTTATTGTATTTGTTAATATTTATTGTTTCTTGTGATGCAAGACCTTATTCTAGTAAATCTAGCGGCTACTTTAAATATAAAATAGATGTAGATACAAAAGAGGTAGTTCTAGTAGGATTAACAAAAAAAGGAGAAGAACAGGAAACATTAGTGATACCATCTATCATTGATGGAAAAAAGGTATCTCGAATAGGATATTTTAAAAAACGTCTATGGGCTGGATCATATTGGGCTTCTGACTTTAAGAGTGATAAATTAAAGACGATATATTTTCCAAGTGGATTTAGCAAATCTTTTATAAATAATTTCTATAAAGATATTCCTAATATAGAAATGGTTTATTGGGGTGATATCATATTTAATATTGAATTAGTAGATTCGGTTGATTTAATATATATATCTAAAAATAATTATTATGAGCAAATAAAAAAACGTAATGACTATTTTGATTGCGTTGAAGTTAATATAGCAAATGTAACTTACTATATAAATGATGGAAGATAATCCATATTTTGTTGATGAAGTATCAGATTCAGTTGTAAATGTAATACCACCAACGCCATATCGTGAAGGATATAAGTTTACAAATTGGTATAAAGAAAAAGAATGTATTAATTTATGGAATTTTGAAAAAGATAAGGTTCCTAAAATAAAATATGATTCTGATGGAAATGAAATATATGAAGAAATAAAGATATATGCAGGTTGGGAGGAAGAATAAAATGAAGAAGTTTAACAAGTGTTTTATTGTATTTGTTAATATTTATAGTTTCCTGTGATGCAAGACCTTATTTTAATAGATCAAGTGGCTACTTTAAATATAAAATAGATGTAGATACAAAAGAGGTAGTTCTAGTGAGATTAACAAAAAAAGGAGAAGAGTAGGAAACGTTAGTGATACCATCTATCATTGATGGAAAAAAGGTGTCTCGAATAGGATATTTAAGAAGAGGAAATGGTGCTCCATACTGGGCAGCTGACTTTAAGAGTGATAAATTAAAAACGATATATTTTCCAAGTGGATTTAGCAAATCATATATAAATGATTTCTACAAAGATATTCCAAATATAGAAAGAATCTACTGGGGCGATGTTAGTATTGATTTCGATTTAGGATATATAGATAATGGTTCAGTATATATATCAAAAATTAATTATTATGAACATCTAAAACAACATGAAAATTATTTTGATTGTAGTATTAAAGTTAATATAGCAAATGTAACTTACTATATAAATGATGGAATAGATAATCCATATTTTGTTGATGAAGTATCAGATTCAGTTGTAAATGTAATACCACCAACGCCATATCGTGAAGGATATAAGTTTACAAATTGGTATAA
>MNRZ01000025.1:0-15702 GCA_001916215.1 Clostridium sp. CAG:307_30_263 | reverse complement strand
TTTAACAAGTGTTTTATTGTATTTGTTAATATTTATAGTTTCCTGTGATGCAAGACCTTATTTTAATAGATCAAGTGGCTACTTTAAATATAAAATAGACGTAGATACAAAAGAGGTAGTCCTAGTAGGATTAACTGAAAAAGGAGAAGAACAGGAAACATTAGTGATACCATCTATTATTGATGGAAAAAAGGTATCTCGAATAGGATATTATAAAAAAAATATTAATGGTGGATCATATTGGATTTCTGACTTTAAAAGTGATAAATTAAAAAATATATATTTTCCAGGTGGATTTAGCAAATCTGAAACGGAATATGGTTTTTATAGAAATATTCCTAATATTGAAAATGTTTTTTGGGGGGATATTAATATTGCATCAGATTTTTATAATCATGTAAAAAAAATAACAATTATTTCATATGAAAATTATAAAAATAATACTCTGAAATATCAAAAAAATTATTCGTGGGTAACATATAAAGTTGCAAATGTAACTTACTATATAAATGATGGAACAAATAATCCATATTTTGTTGATGAAGTATCAGATTCAGTTGTAAATGTAATACCATCAACTCCATATCGAGAAGGATATAAGTTTACAAATTGGTATAAAGAAAAAGAATGTATTAATTTATGGGATTTTGAAAAAGATAAGGTACCTAAAATAAAATATGACTCTGATGGAAATGAAATATATGAAGAAATGAAGATATATGCAGGTTGGGAGGAGAAATAAAATGAAGAAGATAATAAAAAAGATAGTAGTTATACTAAGTTTAATTTGTATAGGTTTACTTTTTATAGGAAAAGCGGAAGTTAAGGCTGATGATGTAGATAATTATAATATAAATTCAAAGACCTTATATGATGAAACAAATACGTATAATTATTTATATGATACAATTATTCCAAATGGAACAGAGGTTAAAAATGGCATTGATAGAAGCTTTAATAATGATGCTAGGTATGATATGAAAAGCCAAAATGGAAATAAGGTTATGAGTAATAAAACACAAATAACGGTGTTTACACATGGTTGGAATGGACATGCTGATTCATGGGGTAGTGGAGAAGATTCCCTTGTTACGAAGCTTGGCAAGCTCATTAATGCTAATATTTATACATTAGTATTTGATTCTACTTATGATGAAAAACATAATTTTACGATGTATGATTCAAATGATAAATATTACAAAAATGGAGATGACAAAGGATCTAGTGGTATTGATGCCTCAAAGCCTATTATATTAGTTTTTAATGGTGCTAATACAGGCTATAAAAATGATTATATTTATACACAGTTTAATTATGCTGTAAGTAAGGTTGTGTATCAAGTGAAAGTAGCTAACGGAGGTGTTTTACCAAAGCTTAATTTGATAGGTCACTCACGTGGTGGATTGACAAATATGCAATATGCTTTGGATCATCCTCAAATGATTGATTCAATGTATAGCTTTGATACGCCATATATTGGAACTACGATTGCAGAGCTTGATTATAATTATGCTGATAGTTCAGCATTAGAATTATTTAATCCGGAGGCTGCTCCTGGTGAAAATGATTTAGCCAATCGTGATGTATATTTAAAATACTTAAATCGTTGGAATAATAATTATGATGAACTATATGCAAATATACGTGTGATGGCTTTAGGTGGGACAACCTCACTTAGATATCTTCTTTCATTTTTAAATAGTAGCTTTGATAGTATCCCATTTATTAGAGCTCTTCATAGCTGGCTTATGAATATTCTTGGGAATAATGCTGGTGACCAACTTTATAAAGCATTAAAGGTTACATTGGTTGCTCTTGTAACATATATACAAGCTAAGACAGGATTATTAGGTAAAGCATTAAATTTGGCAAGTGCCATTTCATATTCTGCTAGTTTAATTGACACGATAATAACGCCTTTAGTTCCTAAAGAAAATAGGCAAATACTTACTTTTGTTGGTAAATTAAATAATATTTTAAATGGTGTAGTTAAAATGCTTACAACGGAAATTGAAATTAATGTGTTCTCTGATTCTGTTTTTACATGGAAAAATGATATGGCTGTTAATATTGAATCACAAATGGCTGATAGAGTAATGAATAATCAAGAATTTAAATATAAAGGATTCAATAGATATAGTATTAATTTTAAGCCTGAAGATGTTGACGCAACGGATATTGCTCATGCAAGGTCTTTATTTCATCCAATGCTTCAAAATTATGTACTAAGAGATATCGCAAGTGATAGTACATGGATGTATAATATTTTGGATGATTCATCAGTTAGAATTACTGGCTATATTAGTAATGTTGCAAGTAATGTACTTACAATTCCCAGTACTCTTACAATAAGTAATAAATCATATAACGTAGTTTCAATAGGTGATTATGCTTTTGCAGGCGATAATAATAACTATCAGGAAATAATTCTTCCCTCAACAATTCAAGATATTGGCCAATATGCTTTTTATAATTGTAAATCTTTAAAGAAGATTAATTTACCAAATTCTTTGACAAGCATTGGTAAGGGGGCATTTGCTATTGAAGAAGAAAATAACAATGAATATGGCTTAGAGAGTATTAATTTGCCAAATAATTTAACCCAAATAGATGATTATGCATTTATGAATAATGCTAGATTATCAACAATAAATATTCCTTCTAGTGTATCGTTAATTGGACAAGGAATATTACAAGGAACAAATATAACGCAAATAACGGGAAATTCTAAATATAAATGGGAAAATGATGTATTAGTTGCAAAAGATAATGATCAATATAGAATAATTTATGTAAATCCTAATGCTAAAAGAATTTCTATAAATGAAAAGATAACTTCGATTGATGCATATGATTTTAAGAATCATAAGAATATTAAAAGTGTTGAATTAAATAATGTAAAGGTAATTGGGGTTGAATGCTTTGTGAATTCTTCCTTAAGCAGCTTATCTAATGCAAATCTTGTTGAAAATACGAGTGTTGATTCATTCACCAACACTCCATGGTTAGAAGACCAATTAGATTCTGATTTTATTTATTTAGGAAAAACACTTGTAGCATATAATGGTAGTGATACTAGTGTTGAGGTGCCTAATGATATAACGAGAATAGGTGCGTATGCTTTTGAAAGTGATACCATTAAAAATGTTATTTTACCTTCAACAATTACTGATATTGGTAAAAATGCATTTACTGGATGTTTAAATTTAGAATATATACTTATTAAGTCAATTCAACCACCTATGCTTGATGGTGATTGTTTTTTAGATAATACTGTATTATATGTAAGTGAACAAGCTATTAAAGGATATAAAAATAGTATATTTTCTCAAACTATCAAAAATAAAATTGATTTGTTACCAATAACATTATCTTTTTATGATGAGAATAATCAATATTTAGGTGAAAAACAGAATATTACGGTTCTCTTTTGGATAATTATATAATGGTTGAAAAGGAAGGCTATGATTTTATAGGATATAAAGACAGTGATGGAAATATAATAAATATTAACGATCTTTTAAATTATACCCAAAATCAAAAATTAACATTAAGCTATGAAAAAACTAAATACGTTTTCAATCTAAATGATAATGATAAAAAAGAATCATATACTTTAAATTATGGTGATAAGCTAAATATAGATATGCCCGTAAAAAATGGGTATAATTTTATAGGCTGGTATGATGCTAAAGAAGGAGGTAATTTAGTCGTTAATACAGAAGGAACTATTGTTTGGCAAGATATTGATAAGATAAATAATATTTATGCTCGATATGAAATTATAACATATTCAATTTCATATTCTTATAGCGGCGAGAAAATGGGAGATTTTAGATATTCATTTACGGTTGAAAATCCTATCACTTATAGTGATATTCCAGAAGTACGATGGTATGGATATATATTTCAAGGTTGGAATGTAGTTGGTAAAAATGTCGATTTTCTAACTACAAAAGATTATTTTGAAAACATTAAGCTTGCTGCAAAATGGAAGGGAACTAAAATTAATTATAGTAATAAAAAAATATATGCTGAATATGCTATTGTTGATATGACATCAGCTAATACAATGCTTGAATATAATTTTGAAATTGGTAATAGTGTAAAGTATGTGACATTTTTGGGCTCAAGAAATAAACAATTTAAGATGTCGATAAAAATATTAAGTAGAAATACAGCATTAGTATTAGGTCTTTATAATATGGAATTTAAACCAACAAAAAGTGATAATACAGGTACGAATGCTATTGATGCTCCTTCTGATTTTACATTATATTTATCATATAAAGGGGTATGTAAAATTTATGGTGGTGATGGTGGTATTGGCTGGTCTATTTCGGATTTGTCACAAGCAACGGATAATAAAAACGGCTGTAATGGAACTTCAGGAGTTAATGGCTTTGATGGAGGAATAGGAATAAAAGCTAATAATTTGATTTTACAAAATTATAATAGTGATGCTTATTTATTTGTATATGGCGGCAATGGCGGTATGGGTGGTACAGGTCAAAATGGACAAGCAGGCTCTAATGGAGTTAATGCACCATCTGGATGGTTTTGGCATTCAGTAAAAGGTGATGATGGTGCTTCAGGAGGAACTGGTGGAACCGGAGGAGTTGGTGGCACTGGTGGAGCTGCTATAGTAGTAGGATCTAATACAAGCTTAAAAGTCGCTTATAATGCTCAATACTATTTTAAAGGTGGCGATGGTGGTAAAGGTGGTACTGGAGGCCAGGGAGGTCAAGGCGGGGCTGGTGCAAGTGATACTAGCAGTAGTCCACTTAGTGGAGTTGGAGATCCAGGAAATGGTGGTGCTGGTGGTAATGGAGGAATTGGCGGTACTGGCGGAAATGGAACTAATGCAACTAATGCTTTATATGTTTATGGATATGGCGGCCAAGGTGGTGCCGGCGGAACTGGTGGACAAGCTGGTTTGGGAGGCGCTGGTGGTTCAGCAGGAGCCGTTGGTGATGATGGAAGTAATGGTACCATTGGTTCAAATGGTAATGCTGGTTCAACAGGAAAAGCTGGGAATAATGGTTATAATACAACGGGAGATTATAGAGCTGTAAAGGTAATAACTTACATGTATAGAAGTGATTTTGAAGGGACATATTTTAGTTAAAAAATATGATATATAAATAAAAATTATATGGTGTATTTCAATATGAAATATGCCTTTTTTCATGAAAAATTGCATCTTAGGCCAAAATAACGACATGTTAGGCCATATTTATTGAAAAACTTGACAAATTATCTATAATATGCTTGTTCAAAGGAGGAAAATGTTTTTTATGAAAAATAAGGAAAATTTAATCTTAAAGCTTGCTAGAAAATGTGGCGAAAATTCCATTGGAAGATGCTTCGGATGGTTTAATCAGCCTAAGGTACCAGCAAAGCTTAAAGAAAAAAAGTAGGAGAGTTCATTTATATATAAACTCTTGAAGAGTTAGAGCAAAAGGTCCAATAAAATGTTTGGACTTTTTCTTTTTGCCAAAAATTGAAAAAAATAACAAAATTTCTATCATATCATTTGTCAAATAAAATGATTTATAGTATAATTTCTTGTGAGAAAAGATTTGCAAATATTAAAGTTGTAGGAGTTATTTTATGCCTAAAATTGGTTTAAGAAACATTAAAACGGCAATTAGTGTTTTTATTTGTGTAGCTATTTATTTAGCCATTGCTTTATTTGCTAATATATTTTATAAGAGTTTTGACAAAAGTATTTTACTTGCAACAGAAATGTATACACCTTTCTTTGCTTGTATTGCAACAGCATACTCAGTTCATACTGATAAGGGAAAGTCAGTTGCGCAAGCAAAGCTAAGGCTTGTTGCGTCTATTATTGGTGGATTAACGGGTGTTTTAATTATTACGATATATACTAAAATATGTAAGTTTGATTGGCCATTTAGTCATATTTCGGCCACAGGTAAACCAACTAATGGATTTACTGCCGCTGATTTTACAGCTAAGTATATGCTCTCATTTATAGTACCAGTCATTTTAACTGGTGTAGCAACCGTTTTAGTTGTTTGGATTTGTAATTTGCTTCATCAGAAACAAACATCATTTATAGCGGTTTTAACACTCACGGCAGTAATGACTAGCTTAGGAACTGAGCCTATTATTTATGGATTTAATCGTATTGCATCAACAATTGTGGGAATATTAGTTGCTTTAGGGGTTAATTTGTTTAAACTTCCTCATTATAGAAATAAGGATTTATTATTTATAGTAGGACTTGATGGAATTTATAAAAATGATAATCATAATATGAATGGCTATAATTCATATAAAGCTAATCATCTAGTTGCAGATGGTGCTAATATTAGTTATTATAGTACAAGAACACCAATTTCCTTAATGAAAATGCTTGATGGTGTAACCCTTAATTATCCTGTTGTGTGTATGTCTGGGGCTGCACTTTATGATACAAAAAAGCTTGAGTATTTATATGTTTCTAACTTGGAAGATGATGTGGTTAATGAACTTAACACTATTTTTAAAAAGAAAAACATTTCACCATTTTATAATTTAATTCATAACGATGTTTTATATACCTATAATGAAGAATTAAGCAATGATGGTGAAAAGTTATATGCGAAAAATCGCAAAAATAGTGCTTATGGAGCTTTTGTTGATGGCAAATATCCTTCAAATTTAAAAATATGCTATATTGTATTAATTGAAAAAAAGGATGTTATTTTAGAAATAGAAGAACAAATTTTAAACTCTAATTTAAAAAATAATCTTTTAATTCAAGAGTTTGATTGCTATGAAATAACAAATAGCGAAGAGGTTTCTGGTTATAGCTATCTTAAAATTTATAATAAAAACATTATTAATTTTGATGCTATTAAAATGATTAAAGATAACAAACAGGTTGTGGCTTGTGGCAATCATAAGTATGATAGTAATTTATTTAAATATGCTAATTATAGCTTTACAATTGATAATGCACCAATAAATCTTAAAAACGAATCAAATAAGGTATTAAATACCAATAATAATGAAAAAATATTTAATGAGCTTGGCCATTTATATCATAAAAAGACTTATTAAAAGAGAATAAAGGAGCTGACAAATATGTCACATACAATTGAAATTAAAGACTTACATGCAGGTATTCCTGGAAAAGAAATCTTAAAAGGAGTTAATTTAACTATTAACACAGGTGAAGTTCATGCCATTATGGGGCCTAATGGTACAGGTAAGTCAACCTTATCAAGCTGTATTATGGGAAATCCTAAATATCAAATTTTAAGCGGAGATATTTTATTTGATGGTAAGAGTATTAAGGATATGGCGGTAGATGAGCGTGCTCGTTTAGGCCTTTTCCTTGCTTATCAATATCCAATGTCCGTAAATGGTGTTACAAATAGTGATTTTGTAAGAAGCGCCATGAAGGCTTGTGGAAATGATATGTCACTTTTTAAATTTATTAAAGAATATGACAAGGCTTGTAAGGATCTTGAAATGCCTTCTGATTTAGCTCATCGTTATTTGAATGTAGGCTTTTCAGGTGGTGAAATGAAGCGTAATGAGATTCTTCAAATGAAGATGCTACGCCCTAAATTTGCTATTTTAGATGAAATTGATTCGGGTCTTGATGTTGATGCCTTACGTATTGTTGGTGAAAATGTATCAAATATGGTTTCTGATGATTTTGGTTGTTTATTAATTACACACTATGAGAGACTTCTTGACTACATTAAACCTCATTATGTTCATATAATGATTAATGGAAAAGTTGTAAAAACGGGCGGAAGTGAATTAATTAAGAAGATTGACCAAGAAGGATATTCATGGGTTAAAAAAGAGCTTGGTATTAATATTGAGGAAGAAGAGCGTACCCATGTCTTACTTGGAAGTTGTGCTCGTAAAGAGGCTAAATAATGAAAAGTTTCGATGTTACGAATGTTAATGAATTAAATGCTTCCTCACTTGAACTTAAAATTACTGGTAATACTAATTCATTAATTATTAATGTTGATGATGATTCACAAGCTAAACTACTTTTTTTAGATGCTAATATTGAAAATATAACAATTAATGCTGGTGAAGATTCCCTTGTTATTTTAAACTTTATTCATTTTAATGAGCATACCTCAAAACAAACAATTAATGCCTCTTTTGGTAGTAAGGTTGTTGTTAAGGAGATTGCTTCAAACAAAATAATGCTTGATTCTGTCTTCAATCTTAATGGTGAGCATGCAACAATTGATGTAAGTTCATTGATTGTTGCTAAAGGCTTTAACTCTAATCTTGTTCAAAATGCATATCATAATGCAATTAATTCTAATTCGAATATTGAAAATTATGGTATTAGTCTTGATAATAGTGAAATAACCTTTAATACAACTGGCAAAATATATAAAGGCATGAGAGGGTCTAATTGTAAACAACTTTCTCGGGGAATTATTTGTGGCGAAAAATCGGCGGTTAAATCACTTCCAATTCTTTTAATTGATGAATATGATGTCCATGCAAATCATGGAGCTGCTATTGGTAAAATGTCTGATGACGAATTATTTTATTTAATGAGTAGAGGCCTTTCAAATAAGGAAGCCTTTAAGCTTATTTTATCAGGTATTATTAATCCATTTATGGATAATTTACTTGATGAGTCTTTATGTGATGAGATTTCATCATCAATTTATTCTTTAATCTAGGGTGATAATATGAATATTACAAATATAAAAAAAGAGTTTCCGGTTTTTGATGCTCATAAGGATTTATGCTATCTTGATAGTGCGGCATCAAGCCTAAAGCCACGTCGTGTAATCGAAAAGATGGATTATTATTATAATAATCTAAGCTGTAATGTTCATCGTGGTGTTTATGGACTTTCATATCAAGCAACTGATATGTATGAGGAGGCTCGTAATCTTGTAGCTAATTTTATTGGCTCTGAATTTGAAGAGGTTGTTTTTACAAGAGGAGCCTCAGCTTCCCTAAATTTAGTGGCTTTAAGCTATGGCATGGATAATATTAATGAAGGTGATGAGGTTATAACCTCTGAGCTTGAGCACCATTCATCCCATATGCCTTGGTTTAATGTTTGCAAAAAGAAGCACGCTACTTTAAAGTATATTCCTTTAACTAAAGAAGGAAGAATTACAGTTGAAAATTTTATGAAGGTTTTAACTGATAAGACGAAGGTTGTCGCTTTGACATATGTTTCTAATGTAATGGGCTATATTACGCCAATTAAGGAAATTATTGAGATTTGTCACCAAAGAGGAATTATTGTATCTGTTGATGGAGCACAGGCTGTTCCACATATGAAGATTAATGTTAAAGAGCTTGATTGTGATTTCTTATCATTTTCCGGACATAAAATGCTAGGACCTTCTGGTGTTGGTGTTTTATATGGTAAGAAGGAGCTTTTAGATAAAATGAATCCGGTTGAATTTGGTGGCGATATGGCTGATGTAGTGGAAAAAGACTCTCAAACCTATAAGGATGCCCCTTATAAATTTGAAACAGGAACACCTATGATAGCTGAGGTTATTGGTCTTGGTGAAGCTTGTAGAATTCTTGATGAAATCGGTCTTGATGAGATTGGCTCATATGAAAATATGCTTGCTAAAAAGGCAATCGAGCTTTTAAGCCAAATTGAAGATGTAGAAATATATAATAAAAATACAGATACAGGGGTTATCGCCTTTAATATTAAGGGAGTTCATCCTCATGATGCGGCTAGCATTTATGATAAAAATCATGTTTGTATTAGAGCAGGACATCATTGTGCTCAGCTTATAACGTCTTTTTTAGGACAAATTTCTACCACAAGAGCGTCATTTTATTTATATAATACAATGGATGATGTATATAAATTATTAGATAGTGTAAAAGAAGCTCGTGATTTCTTTAAGAGCTTCTAGGAGGACTTTTTATGTCAAGTATAGAAGAATTATATCGTGCCGTTATTATGGATCATGCTAAAAATCCTAAAAATAAGGGCTTAACACATGGTGAAGGATATCAATTTGTTCATTTTAAAAATCCCTCATGTGGTGATGATATTAATGTAGAAGTAAAAATCGAGGATGGAGTTATAAAGGATATTCATCAAGATGGAAGAGGTTGCTCTATTTCTATGTCATCAGCTTCTGTTATGAGTGATACTTTAAAGGGGCTTAAGGTAGATGAGGCTCTTGAAGTTATTAATGACTTTTATGAACTTGTAAAGGGTGAAGATCCTAAGCATGAGGAGGAACTTGGTGAGGCCGTTGCATATAGTGGTGTTAGTCAATTTCCAGCTCGTATAAAATGTGCTACATTAGCTTGGAAAGCTATTGAGCAGGCTATTAAGGAGGCTTCTAATGACAAAGAATAATGAAGAAGAGTTAGTTTCTAGTGACTATAAATATGGCTTTAAAACCGAAACTAAATCTGTT
Organism: Clostridium sp. CAG:307_30_263; assembly: GCA_001916215.1. Lineage (GTDB taxonomy): Bacteria > Bacillota_I > Bacilli_A > Acholeplasmatales > Anaeroplasmataceae > CAG-307. The sequence goes on along the minus strand of MNRZ01000025.1, from coordinate 5,290 downwards.
CTTGATTCTGGTAAGGGTCTTTCACGTGAGGTCGTTGAATTTATTTCTAAGGCTAAGGGCGAGCCTGATTGGATGAGGGAGTTTCGTCTTAAAAGCTATGATGCCTTTTTAAAGCTTAAAAATCCATCTTGGGGTCCTGATTTGTCGTCAATTAATTTTGATGATTATACATATTATATTAAATCAACGGATAAACAAGGCCATACCTGGGAGGAAGTTCCTACAGAAATCAAGGAAACCTTCGAAAAATTAGGTATTCCTGAGGCTGAACATAAGTATCTTGCGGGAGCTTCTACACAATTTGAATCTGAGGTTGTTTATCATAACAATTTGAAGGAGCTTGATGATTTAGGGGTTATATTTACCGATACTGATACAGCTTTAAAGAAATATTCCGATTTATTAAAGGAATATTTTGGTAAGCTTGTGCCACCAAATGATAATAAATATGCAGCATTAAATAGTGCTGTTTGGAGTGGTGGCTCATTTATTTATGTACCTAAGGGGGTAAAGCTTGAAAAGCCTGTTCAATCATATTTTAGAATTAATAGTGAAAGAATGGGACAATTTGAAAGAACCTTAATCATTGTAGATGAAGGAGCTTCTATTCATTATGTTGAGGGTTGTACTGCTCCTCAATATTCAAAGGATTCTTTGCATGCGGCAGTCGTAGAAATATACGTTAAAAAGGGTGGCTACTGTCGTTATTCAACTGTTCAAAATTGGTCAAATAATATTGTAAATCTTGTAACTAAACGAACTCTTGTTGAAGAGGATGGTACAATGGAATGGATTGATGGCAATGTTGGATCAGGTATTAATATGAAATACCCTGCATGTATTTTAAAGGGTGATCGTTCTAAGGGTACTTGTGTAACAATTGCCTTTGCCTCAAAGGATCAATTTCAAGATACTGGAGCTAAAATGATTCATATTGGTAAAAATACAACTTCAACAATTATTTCTAAATCTATATCTCGTGGTGGCGGAAAGGTTAATTACCGTGGTATGGTAAGAGCTCTTGAGGGGGCTAAGGGTGCTAGAAGCCATGTTGAATGTGATACCTTGATTCTTGATGATATTTCAACATCAGATACAATTCCATTAAATGAGGGACGTAATGATGAAATGTATATTGAACATGAAGCATCGGTTTCTAAGGTTAATGAAGAACAATTATTCTATTTAATGAGCCGAGGCCTAACCGAAGAGGAAGCTACTAAAATGATTGTAATGGGCTTTATTGAGCCATTTGCTAAGGAGCTTCCAATGGAATATGCTGTTGAATTAAATCGTCTTATTAATCTTAATATGGAAAATTCTATTGGTTAGAATAAGGATTAGAGTATCGTTTTGATACTCTTTTTTTAATTATTCAGCGACAATATAATTAGAATTATTTTATATAATATTTTTTTATAAATTTTGATTTATAAAATGTATATTGTTGTTTAAAAAGGATATACTAAAATAGTAATCATTCCTATTTTAGTATTGACAAAGATAATTAAATAGGTTAGAATATAGTTGTATATAGTAATCATTACTAATAGGAGGTATTTATGAGTAAGCAGCGTGACCTTATAGAAAGAATAATTAAAGAGTCTATGCTTCATTTAACAGCTGAAGAAATTTATAAAGAAGCTCGTAAGGAAATGCCTAATATTTCTTTAGGTACGGTTTATAGAAATTTAGGTAATCTTGTTGATGAAGGAAAAGTGCGTAAGCTTAAAACTACGCTTGGTTATGATATTTATGATAAATCAATTTATCCCCATGGGCATGTTCTATGTCTAAAATGTAGAAGGGTATATGATTATAATAGTGATGAAATAACTCAAATCTTAAAGCGTGATTTTAAATACCTCGACTCTTATGAACTTATGATTAATACTATTTGTGATGATTGCCAAAAAAATACAAAAAATAAAGGAGATAATTAATATGTCAAAATATGAAGGAACCCAAACAGAAAAGAATTTACAAGCAGCCTTTGCAGGAGAATCACAAGCAAGAAATAAATATACTTATTTCGCATCAGTTGCTAAAAAGGAAGGATACGAGCAAATAGCTGCTATATTTGAAGAAACTGCTTTAAATGAAAAGGAACATGCTAAGATGTGGTTTAAGGAGCTAGATGGCATTGGAGATACAATTGCTAATTTACACGCTGCCGCAGCTGGTGAAAACTATGAGTGGACTGATATGTATGAGGATTTTGCTAAAACAGCAGAGGCAGAAGGATTTAAGGAACTTGCCTGGAAGTTTAGAGCTGTTGGTAAAATCGAACGTGCTCATGAGGAGCGTTATTTAAAGCTTCTTTCTAATATTGAAATGCAACAGGTATTTGAAAAATCAGAAGAGGTTATGTGGAAGTGCCGTAATTGTGGGCATCTTGTAATTGGTAAGAAAGCTCCAGCTGTATGTCCTGTTTGTCAACATGCTCAAAGCTATTTTGAAGTAGATGCTAAAAACTACTAAAAAACGGTCGCTAAGGCGGCCTTTTTTCTATAAGGTGAGGTATGAAAAAAATATTTATAGCTTTTGAACTATTATCGCTTTCTTTATTAGCTACAAGCTGCACTGTTGATTCGAATGTAACATCTAGTTATAAAGAATCATCTAATCAAGCAAATATGAAAGAAATTGATTGTGGCATAGAACATGTTCAAGGTATTGACGAGGTTAATAAAACTAATATTAGTAGCTTTGAAGAAATTCCTATTGTAACAAATGAAATGTTATCTCTTGGCTATCAAGGCGGAGAAGGTGCTCAGTGGCCTTTATGTCTTACGGGAGATAATAAGAAGGGCAATTTAATGTTTTATGGTACGGATGTTGGGGGGATTTTTAAATCAACAGATGGTGGTAATACCTGGAAGAAAAAGAATAAGGGGTTATACGCTCAGGGAATTTGTGATATTCAAATTGATCCTAATAATTCTAAAAGGGTCATTTCTTTTGGAACTAATGGTCCTAATATATCTTATACAACAGGAATTTATTTGAGTGAATCGGAAGGAGAAGCCTGGCAATTTATTAAGCATTTACCTATTAATGGCTACCGGAATACTAAAGAAGATTTGGCCTTTGATCCTTCAAGCTATGATATTAATGTTGATGGTTCTAGTATTGTTTATTTATCTTTAATTGAAAAGGCTGAAATTCTTACAGATGAAAACAAAGGCCTTTATAAGTCAAGTGATGGTGGTTATACTTGGTCAAGGATTAATAAGGATTTAGGAGATTCGATTGTTAAGGTTGATTCAAGAGGATATTTGTATTGTGGTAATTATAATGGCTTATTTTTAAGTAAGAATAAGGGAGAAAGCTTTACTAAAGTATTGGCATCAAATGTTACGGGGCTTGATGTTATTGGTGAAAAAGCTTATATATTAACTGATACAAATGAAGTGGATAAGTTATACCTATATCATGATTCACTTGAAGAAATTACAAGCTTTACAGGTGCGACAGAGACTGATTATACAGCTGGAAATATTAGCTTGTATTCAGAAAATTGGCATTCATATTTTGTTAAAGAGGGTAATGATAAATATTATCAGTATCATTACGATCCTAAAATCCATCATCTATATACAATTAAAGTAAGCCCTGCAAATCCTAATAATATGGTAATGATTTTAACTAATCCGTTATATTATGAGGCTGCGTCTAATACAGTTTTGTACTCAACTGATGGTGGACATACATTTAATATATCACTTCCTAATAAGCTTAAAAAAGAAGAGAATAAAGAATATAATATTTTACCATACGCTAATAGGATGATGAATTTTTATTGGTCACCTGTGGATGAAAATCTTATATATGATTTTGAAAATGATTGGTTAAGTCGTTCTCAAAATAAAGGTGAAAGTTTTAAATATTATAGTAATGGTATTAACGGCATTATGTGCGGTGGTAAATTTAATTTTAATGTATATGATTTAGATATTATGTACTTTGGAGCTCAGGATTATTATGGGGCACTCACCACAAATGGTGGAAAAAGTTTTGACTATGTGAATTTAGGTGCTAATAATGCTTTAAATGATAATGCTAATATTTATGGGGGATATGCAGCAAATAAAGATGTCTTATATGCAGTGTTCGCTCCTAGAAATAGTAAAAATAGGTATATTACGATATCTTATGATGGCGGGCATACCGCAAATATTATTATGGACGATAACCATTTAATATCAGGTGGTTATATTAAACCAAATGGAGTATCAAGACTTAAGGAACAGTCTAATTATGTAAGTATTGGATCTAAACTTGATAAAAATTTGTTATTTTGTGCAAATTTAAGAAGTGATGATTTAGGATTAAATTGGCATCCTATGAGTGGTGTTACTGGAGTATATTCAGAATCAAGTACAGGTGTTTTATATGGTATTAACGATACCTTTGGTCAAATTGTAAGTTCTTCTGATAAAGGCATAACCTGGAATGTTATAGTTAAATCTTCAGATTTAAACAAGTGGTGGAATAATGCATATTTAAGTGATTTAGCCTATGATGAAATAAATAACAAGCTTTATGTTACAGCACAATGGAATTCATTATTTGTTATTGACCTTAACAATTTTAAGATTACAGATTTAACTGAAAATATTAGGGTATCATTTAAATATGATGAGAATATTGCTAATAATTTGGGTTCTGACACATTATCAGTAAGAAGACTTACGACAGTCGCAGTGGATACTAGTCATCCTGAAATAATTTATGTTGGTGGTGCAAATTATAAATATCGAAGTGATGCATCACTATATCGTTCATGTGATGGTGGAAAAACATTCTATGTTATTAATACTAATAAAACCGATTCTATTGTTGAAGGCATTGATGGTGGAGCTGAGCCTTTATGCATTAGAGTTAATCCTAAGGATGGCTGCTTATGGGTTGCCGGAAATTGTCTAGGATTTTCTAAAATAACGCCTCCTTATGAAACAAAAGAAGAAAAGGCTTGTCATAATGTTAAACTTGTAGATTACATGAATATGACAACCTATTGTTATCTTGTATATGATAAAAGAAAAGTCATCTATGATAAACCAAAATATGATGGCTATGAATTTTTAGGATATGAAACAGAAACTGGCGAGCTATATGATTTTCCAATTACAGAAGATATAATATTATATGCTAAATGGAAAAAGAAAAGCTAAAAATATATTTTGGTATAAATAATTAAATTAATATTTTTAAAGATTAAAGTAAGACAAGTATTGATAATTTACTAATACCTGTCTTATTTTTTTGTTTCAAATGATTGAAAACG
>MNRZ01000024.1 GCA_001916215.1 Clostridium sp. CAG:307_30_263 | reverse complement strand
TTGAAGAAGGCTTAGTTAAGGGAAAGGCTGAAGGGATTCAGGAAGGTCAAATTAATGAAAAACTTGCAATAGCTAAAAAGCTATTTGAAAGCGGTCAAAATAAAGAATTTATTAGTTCTATTACAGGACTTTCTTTAGAAGAACTTAATAATATATTAAAATAAACTAAATAATCTTAATTCATAAGGTACCAGCATAGTATTTGTTGGTATCTTTTTTATTTGTCTAACATGATAAATAATTAAAAAATCCGGAAAAAATCCGGACTCTTAATTATTCAATTGTAATGTATTTGTTTTCTTTCTTTGTTTCTTTTTTCATGTTGAGTGTCAAAACACCATCATTTAAAGAAGCTTTTATGCTAGTCTCATCAACATCTGGAAGATAGAAGCTTCGTTTACATGAACGTGTATCGATTTCACGAACAACATAATCCTTATCTTCAACAGTTTGATTATTTTCAATTGCAACAGTTAAATATTGATCATGATAGGATATCTTAACATTATCTTTATTAACTCCAGCTACATTAATATTAAATACATAGCCTTCTTTATTTTCCTTAGCATCGGTTTGAAGCCTAGATGTTGTAAAAACAGAAAGACCATTAAATACATCATAATCATTATTATTTTTTCTTAAAAATAACATAAAAATCAGCTCCAATCATAATTTGTTTTATTATTCAATACAAATAGACTTAGTTTCCTTTTTTACAAAAGGTAAATTAATAGTTAAAATACCATTTTCTAAGCGTGCTTTAATACCTTCAGCATCAACATTTGCAAGTTCAATTTCACGTTTATAATAATTTTCAAAGCGTTCACGAATAACATATTCATCTTTTGAAGCTTCATGTTCCTTAACTTCAATCGTAAGCTTAGAATCATCATAATTCATTGATATGTCTTCTTTCTTTATTCCAGGAAGAGACGCTTCAACAACATAGCCATCATTATTCTTCTTTACGTTTAAAGCAATCAAACCACGTGCTTTCTTTTGAGCCTCAAGTGCTCCTTTTGAAACCTCATCAAATACTTTATTTAATTCTTCAAAAACATCATTAAACATATTAATCATCCTTTCTTGTTGGCGCTCTTTGTAGTAGTCTGCCAACCATTTACGAATATAGTATACCACATATTTTGGCACTGTCAATGATAGTTTGCCAAAATATCATATGTAAACGTTTTCATTGCTTAAGGGCTAAAACATCTTTTCATTTTACAAAGAATACATGTTTATGATATACTTAAATTGTATAAAATATAGAAAAGAGGTTTTTAAAATGAGAGCAGCATTAATTGGATATGGCACAATGGGACGATTAGTTTACGAGGAATTAGGTTCTGAATGTGCAGTTGTAATTGCCCCTAATGGTCCCGATTGTATGAACAATCTTTTTGAATATGAAAAACCAATTGATATTATTATTGATTTTTCTGTACCGGCAAACCTAAATATGATTTGTGAATATGCAATAAACCATAAGACACCCGTTGTAATCGCAACTACAGGCTTTAATCCCGAGCAAAAAAAGCAAATAAAAGAATTAAGTAAAATTGTTCCCGTATTAAAAAGTACAAACTTTAGTATTGGCTCTATCCTTATGAATAAATTTATCAAAGAAGTTACACCTCTTCTATGTGATGATTTTGACATTGAGGTTGTAGAAAAAAATCAGTCAAGAAAAGATAATCGGTCTTATTATATGACAGAAAGCATTGTTGATTTGATTGAAGAGGAAACAGCTCTTAATCCAAAATATGATAGAGAATCTAACGCATCGCGCTCTGGTAACGAGATTGGAGTTTCTTTAATTAAGGGAGGAAATATGCAGCCAACGCACGAAGTTCTATATTGTGGAGAAAACGAGATTCTAACTATTTCTCATACAGAGCTATCTGCAAATCAATTTGCTAAAGGCGCATATGATGCAGCTTTGTGGCTTTTAACTAAATCAACTGGTTTATATTCAATGGAAGAGTATATTGCAGATAAATTAAATAATAAATAAAATATTATTAGCCTCTATAAAACTAGAGGTTTTTTTATGCATATGAAGCACAAAAAAGAGTAATCATCTTCAATTTGATATATTTTTCAAATTGATAAAGATTACTCATAATTCGATTAAATTTTAAAACTATTAAACAACAAAATACTCTAGCAAAAAAATATTTGAATCAGTTATAATGCAAAACGGTATTTCTTTTTTTATTTCTATTAAACACTTCTTACCTAATCCCATCCTCTTTGTATTAGCTTTATTTTTTATCGTTTTGAATCACATGAATGTTTATTTAAGGCAAAATTTAAGAACACTTGCATTATGATCTGAATACATAAAGCTTATATCATCACCATTAAGATTTACAATATTATTTACTGATTTAACATCAATATTATTTGATACAATAAATCCATCCACGACCGACGTAAATACGACACCTCGTTCATAAGGAATATCGGCATCTCTGCACGAAGGTGATGTATCATCTGCAATAATACTAAATCCTGAGGTTAAATCATCGTTATTTAGTATCTGAAGCCACTCTGGAAGTTGTTGTTCAGACTTAAACAAACCTCTTTCATAGGAATTAACTAAATCATGATTAAAATCTCCCCCTACAATTACATAATTTCCTTTAGAATATTCCTCACTCATTAATTCATTTAATAGCAAAAGCTGTTTCTGGCGATATACGCCACCTTCATCATAAGCTGATAAATGAGCCGTAATCATTACAAGATCCTTTTCACCAACCTTATATCTTATAAGATTTAAGCACCTATCTAAATCAAAAAACTTAGTTGGAAACTTTGTTTCAACAGGAAGTTCAATTCGTTTTGATTCTTTCATATTAAATCTTGACATTGTAAGAAGCCCACTATTTACAGTTCCATGCATATCATTTAATGGATATGGCAAATATCCACTATGAAAATTAGAAGCGTAACTAATACTATAATTATTAAATGTGCTCGTAATCATTTCATATTGATTTACCTTATAGCTTCTAGTTGATTTAGTATCAACTTCCTCAAGCATCATAAAATCAGCATTTACACTTTTTAATATTTCAATCGAACCATTTGTATTCTTTAAAACATTTTCCTTAGAAACAGCTTTACCATATTTTCCTTTGGTTTTAGTGCCATCATTCATTACTCCTTCATCCATAAAAAACGAATAATCTCTATCATAAGCGCCAAAGCCAATATTATATGTCAAAGCTGTATACTCTTTACCAATTTCAATCTCACCATCCTGATCATTTTTCACCTCAATATCTACATTTCCAATTCTTTTACTTTTAACATTCAATGTTAGCACAAAAATACCACCCGCAATAGTAATTACTAAAACAGTAGATAATACTATAATTAATATTAATTTAAGACGACGCATAATTCATCTTCCTTTCTATCTAATATATAAAATGTTTGTTTCAAACCTGTATCATTAACAAGTGTTTCCTTAGGATATTTAATTAATAAAAAGAAAACATATATATCCCCAACACAACCTGCAAAATGAGCGGAAAAAATATTACAGGTAAACTAATCATCAGAATAATAAACATAACTATCATAATTGGTAGACCAAGCAAATTCAAAATAAAACCTGTTTTTTTATTTCCCGCATCAATTGAGTAGGCCTCTTTATAACCATTTGGTAGTTCTTTATAATACTTCATTTTAATCACACTAGCTTATTTTTATATTTTAAAAGCTTACCATCTTTATAAAATATATCTAAACTAATCATCCTTTCTTTAAATACATCCTCAATAAAAAGGAAATCTCCCTCCCACATATTAAGCTTTAAAACTTCTTCCTTAGTAAACCATGAAAGCTCACCTTCATCACATTCATGCATAACGCCTTCAAAACTATGAGATACAAAAATATCCATACTTTGACAAAAATCGCCATAAAAAAAAACCTGTCCAAGATATTTATAATTAAGCAACTTATAACCTGTTTCTTCAAAAACCTCTCTTACACAAGCCTCTTCTTTAGTCTCACCAGGTTCAATATGTCCACCTACCGTAATCCATTTTCCTTTATTAGGATCAATTTTCTTTTTATTACGATAAAGCATTAAATATTTATCATTTTTTATTAAATAACATACAATTGTTTTTTCCATCATATCACCTAAATCATTCTACTTTCATGACAAGTAAAGTATATTATTTGTTGATGCTCACTTAATTTTATAAGCATTTCTTTCACAAGTGAAAAATTATCACTATCTAATGATTGAAAAACATCATCAAGAATAACAAATGGTCTTTCCTTAAAGATATTATCAATAACACTCAAACGATAGCATAGCATAACCGATGTCATTTCACCACTAGAAAGCTCATTATATTCTTTAACAGTCATTCCATCGCTAAAACTAATATTATAATCATCATTAATCATTACATTAATTCCTAAGGTATTTAGCATATTAGAATAATATAAAAAGCTATCCTTTACTGGCTTTATATACTTATTTTTTATATTTAAAGAAGCCTGCTTTAAAAAATCAATAGTCATAGTAATAATTTCATAATTTTGATTTAATTTTTTAAGCTTTAAAGCTTCATTGTCAAGATTTCGTTCATAATCATCTAAGGCTTCTAAATCATTTTCTAAATTAGATATATAATTTGCAAAAGATGATATTTTACTTATAACCTCATTATATTTATTATGAATTTCTTCTGATGATACTAAATCATTATTAATTTTTTTAGAAGCTAAATCATATTTAACATAATAATCATCGACTTCTTTAGTAAGTAAAGCAATCTCCTGTTTCAACTTTAAAAATGTATTTAAATCAACTCTTGCATTATTAAGATAATTCTCTAAATTATCTGTCACAATTTGATACTTAAGCTTAATCGAATTAATTTTAGCTTCATTAAAATCTAAATCCTTTTTATATTGTGCTTGTTTTTCTTCATTTTCCTTTTGTTTTTTCAAAAGTTCTTTGTAATTGAATATATCCTTCACAATATAATCTAAGGATGTACTATAATCAGAAAGATCATAGCCATATTTTTTAACAAAAGTATCAAGTTCATCCTTAATTAAAGCTATATTTTCCTTATTAATTGCATTTTTTTCATCCAAAAAAGCTTTAGAGCTTAAAACATCATCATATTTTTTTAGTTCTTCTTTGAATAAGGTGATTGCAATATCTTTATTACCATTTAATTCACTTGAAAACCCAAACGGGATAAGAATCTTATCTATATTTAAAACAATGCCTTGTTTTACCATGGTTTGAGAAGATAAATTTTCTTTAATTTCATTTTGAGCATTAGCCTTATTGTTCAAATACAAAAATGCAAAAATCAATACAAAGACTAATCCTAGAAAAGAAATAGCAAATAAATACTTATTAATAAATCCTGCGCCTAAGCCTCCTATAAAAAATACTACTGATATAATTAACAGAATAAGATTAATATGATTATTTTTAATTGGTGTTGCACTTGTATTTTTAATTTGTTCATATTCCTCATTAAGCTTATCTATCTTGCTTAAAAGATCATCTTTATTAATATACTGATACTTACCTAATAAATCACATTCCTCATCCTTAAGACTAAAAGATGTATTCATTAAATTCTTTAAATTTATAACATCTGCTCGCTTAGAACTTATTTCATCATTTGATGGCAAAGCCTTATACTTTATCTTTAAATACTCTAATCTTTTTTCATCATCTAAAGATAACTTGGTATTCTTTTGATTATTTTTTAGCAAATTATTTGTCTTAAGAAGACAAATAAGCTCATCGATTGAAGTCATCGGCATAATTCCTGCTTGATATCTTTGAAGAAGTGATTTCAGCTCTTCCTTTTTGTTTTCAAGATTTATTTTTTTCTCTTCGTAGCAGCTAAAATAAGTATTATTTTTTTCAGCTTCAATGCTTGCCTTATACTCTTTATCAATTCTTAAGCTTTCCTCCATCAATTGGTTATACTCTTCTTTTGCTTTATTTAGGGCAATTTCTTTACTTTTTAAATTACTGATTTCATCCTTAAGGTGAGCAATTTTATTTTTTGAGATGGCAATACTTCCTTTGATATCATTACTTCTTAAGGGCTTATAGCTTTTTTTAAGTTCCTCTAAATACTTCATTGCATTATCAAATGATATTTCTTCACTTTGATCAATACTATAATGACCAAGCTTACTAGTGATATTTGAGGTCGGTTTTATTTCCAAATCATATGGATTAATAAAAATGGTTTTCATAAACGATTCATAATCAAGATTAAATAGATATTCACCAGGCAAAGCATCTATAAGCTTTGTCCCCTCATAAAATAATAAGCTATCATCCTTTTGTTTATTAAAAAACTTACCGATTATGCGATATAAATAATTATTAACCTCTAATTCCAAAGTTCCACCAGCAACACTTTCATTATAGGGAATTGCTCTTGCTCGTAAATTATTTTTTAATGACTTTTTGGGGATACCATAAAGCATAGCACAAATAAAATTACAAATTGTACTTTTCCCATAGCCATTATGCTCACATATTGACAAAAGATTATCTTTAGGCTTTAGAACAAAATTTTTTAAAGTCCCAAAAGCTTTAATTTCAATTTTAATTATTTTCATATGACTCCTTCACGCCCCCCTTTAATGTTTTCAATCCTAATGATATAATTTCCTTCTTCTCAATATCAGATAATTTTTGATTATTTAAAACTGTTCTTACAAACTCACCTTTAATCGATATATCATTTTTAAAATCACCAAAATTAATAAGCATTGTTGTATCAATTACAACTTTAATAAAATAAACATCACTATAATAGCTTTCGATATCTTTTTCAGTCACATCTAATTCTGGTGATACCTCTCCCTTTAAAACAAGCTTATAAATATCATTTTTATTAAATTCTACTTCTTGATTAATTTTTTTTGTTACATCATTAACAGCTTGCGCACCACTAATATCAATTTCAATCTCATGAATTGTTCTAAAACAAAAAGGTACAAATTCATATTTTATTTTATCAAGCACATCTAAAACAATAAATCCTTTAGCTCCTATCTCATCAAAGCCACGGCCCTCTAAACATCCGCTGTAGCAAGCAACCATTCTACTATCAATCCTATATTCCTTATAAGAATGAACATGTCCAAGTGCTAAATAATCAATATTCTTATCTTTTAAGTCATTAATTTTAATTAAATTTAGACCCTTTGTATCCGAAACCATTCCATGAAGCATTACAATATTAAGGGTTTCCTCTTTAAGGTTTAATGTATCATAAAATGAGTTTTGATTACTTGCTGTTATTTCAAGACCAGAAATTACAAGATTATCATATTGATATTTAGTCCATGTGTCATTGAAGTATTTAAGATTTAAAGGAATATCTTCATATAAAGCTTTAATATCATGGTTGCCTTTTAAATATAAAAAATCAATTGAAGGATAATTTCTAATTGTCATATAAAAATTATCTTTATCTTTTTTAAGAGGATTATCCGAATCAAACACATCACCTGCAAGTAAAATGATATGAATATCATTTTTGCAAGCATACTCGCACATTCTCATAAATGTATTTCTTACTTCTATTTTTCTTTCATGCCCAATTGAAGCCAATGCCGAATTAATCTTAGATCCTAAATGAATATCTGCACAATGAATTATTTTCAAATTACCACCTCATTAAATAAATTTTAACACATTTCTTTCATATTTAGATAAATATATTTAATGTTTAAAAATATTTTTGTTATATTAGTGTTATATTTGAAAAAAATTTACATTTTTTAAGCAATAAAATACTTTTTTTTATTTATTTTTTTAAAATTTGTTTTATAATTTATATAACAAAGAGCTTTAATAACGGGAGAAAATTCTCGAAAGAGGATTTAACTTAATATTTATCTTATATATTTTATTTACTTTTGATTTTAAGATAGACAAATCTTAAAATAAACTCAAGCAAGCTTAATTTTTCGGTTTGAGATAAGCTTTATGAAGTAAAATGTCCTGTAGTTTTAAAGAAAAAGCAGGAAAATTACATATATGTCTAGATAAAATCTAAATTATGGCATATATGAAGAAAGGGAATAAAATGAAAAAAGTAGTTAGTTTTATGAAGGTACTAGCATTACTTATCGTACCTGTGCTACTAATTGCGTCTTGTAATGGAAAAGAAGATCCAACAACATCTATTCCAACAGACCACGTGCACAGTTATACTGAAGAGGTTATTGCTCCAACATGTACCGAGGATGGTTACACACTACATAAATGTAGCTGTGGAGATTCCTATAAGGATACTACAGTTGCAAAGCTTGGCCATAGCTTTGGTGCTTGGAAAGTAACTGTAGAGCCTACAAATACACAAACAGGTTCAAAAGAAAGAGAGTGTCAAACCTGTCATGTAAAAGAAACACAAGTCGTTCCTGTTAGACAAACAGAACACACACATACATATGACAACTGGCAGGTTGCAAAAAATCCGACCGATAAGGCAGAGGGGCTTCTTGTAAGAAATTGTATAGCGGAAGATAAATCCGAAACATTTGTTCTTCCTGCACTAAACACTACTGACTATACTAAGGGTGATGAATCAGTTGATTCTACATGTAGTGTAGCGGGTGTATATGAGTATGTTTATACAAAAGATGAACAAGCATTCAGCTTTAAAGTAGCTCTTCAAAGATTAGAACATGAACTTGAAACAAAGACCAAAGAAGCCACTTGTACAGAATCTGGTTATGTTAGAACAACTTGTAAAAATTGCGATTACAAAGTTGAAGAAACAACGAAACCTCTAGGACATACATGGAATCATGATGAGGCTTCTTGTGATTATGCTAAGACATGTACAGTTTGTCATACTGTTGGTGAAGCTCAAAAGACCCACCACGCTCTAGCTGTTACAACACCTGCAACATGTGAGCAAGCAGGTAAAATTGTCTATACTTGTGAATATTGTAATAAAAAGCTTAGTGAAGAGGCAATTCCAGCTTTAGGTCACGACTATAGTAATTGGAATCAAATCGGTGCTGAACAAAAAAATAGTAAATGTGAAGTTATCCAACATTATTCAAGAACATGTACATTATGTAATCACGAAGAATCCTATGATGACGTTTTAAGAGTTGAGCATAATTATACAAGTGAGGTAACAACCGAGGCTTTATGTAATAAGGCTGGTACAATTACTTATACTTGTTTAGATTGTGGTGCGTCATACGAAAAGAGCTATGAAAACACTTCTGCTCATAGTTTTGTATCAAAAGGAATAGAAAATAATATTGAAACATTTAAATGTAGTCATTGCGACGCTACTAAAACAGTTCTTTCTTACAAGGATAAAACTGAAGCAAATGTTAACAAGGAAAATCTAAATAATGAAATTGAATTAAAGAACGCATCAATTGCTCTTGATGAAAATACAGTCAATGCTCTTCCTCAAAATATTACAATTAAAGCTGATACTGTAAATAAAGATGATCTTAGACTTAATGACTCATATGCCGATGCAATTGGTAATAATACTATTTATAATTTCGGAATGAATTCTGGCGAAGATGCTATTTCAAGCTTTGATGGTAAGGTAACTGTAAGAGTTCCTTATGAATTAAAAGCTGGTGAAAATCCGGATGAAATTGCTATTTGGTATATAAATGATGAAGGAACACCAACCGCAATTAAAGCTAAATATGCAAATGGATTTGCGGAATTTGAAACAAACCACTTCTCTTATTACACTGTAATTAGACTTTCTGGTGAAGACAGATGTAAGGTATATGAGCATGATTATATGATAAAACATATCGATGGTGATTGCTTCCATGATTCATATGATTTAAATACTTGTAGATATTGTGGTAGAGTTGAAAAAGCAAATGTAATTCATCATACGGGACATGTTTATAACGTTGTTGAAAATGTAGCTGCTACTTGTGTTCAAGCTGGTTATACAACTTATAAATGTGCTAATTGCGACTCAGAATACAAAACTTATATTCTTCCTGTAGGACATAGCTATGAGCTACAAGACGGTTCAATCAAAGCTACTTGTGAGCATACAGGTCTTGAAAAATATGAATGTAGTGTTTGTCATGACAAATATGAAACAGCTCTTGCCCAACAATCTCATCAATTTAATGATGTTGTTACAAAAGCTACTTGTACTTTACAAGGTTATACTACTCATACATGTAAGAATTGTAGCCTTGTAATTGTTGATACTTATACAAATCCAATAGGCCATAATTATGTTTCAACTATTGTAGAACCTACTTGTACTAAGCCTGGCTATACACTTAATAAATGTGCTAATTGTGGCGACGAATATAAGACAAACGAAACTGCTCCAAAACATAAATGGAACATTCCTGCTCCTACTTGTGGTGAAGACCAAGTTTGTACAGTTTGTGGTACTATTGGTGCTTCTGCAACTGGTGAGCATACATTCAATGATAAAGGTATTTGTATTGATTGTGGCTATGGTTGTACTCATACATTTAAAGATGCTGTTATAGAGCCTACTTGTACTACAGATGGTTATACAATCCATACCTGTACAAATTGCGGCCTTGTTAAAAAGGATACTACTGTTACAAAGCTTGGTCATGAAGGAAATATCGTTTGTACAAGATGTGGCGAATTAACTGTACCAGAAGAATTCATTAGTAATCTTCTTACCTCTTATAAAGATTATACTAGTGTTACATTAAGTGCCCCATATGCTCGTGTTACTGTAAAAGATATTACTGATGGAGATTTAGAAGCTGATGTTATAATTACAAATGTAGTAATAACTTTAGGTCTTAATGCTGAAAGAAAGTTCATTGGCTATGGTAAAGGTGAACTTCAATACACTGATTATAATAACTCTATTGGTTATACAAATGTTATTTTAATCATCAAAAATAATACTATCTACATTAAGGCTACTGAAATTCTTACAGTTGATCCTGATACTATTTCAACTATTTGGAGTTCTACATATGAAACTTATGATGCAGTTGATCACTACTATGCAGTATCATTTGAACAATTTATGACTGAAGCACATCTTCCAAATACCGATCAAATTGAGGCCATTTTGAAAGAATATAAACCACTTATTGAAGATGTAATTACCGTAGTTAATAAAATTTATACAGCGAATAAACCTCTTCTTAAGAAGCTAGCAATTAATGTACTTGATAAACTATTCATTTTAAACAATAATGGTACTTCTTATACTTTAACGCTTAACATTAATTATTTTATAGATATTTATAATTACGCTAAGACACACAAAGCAGCTGAAATTATTGATTATATTTTAGGTACAGGTACTGTTGAAGCTATAAGATCATTTATTGCCAATGCTGATAAATTAACAATTGGAGAGGCAATTGATACAATTATTAATTATACAGGTCTTACAGTTGATGAAATTGTAGAATTAGTTAACAAATACATTAAACTAGATGGCGATAAGACTATTGAACAAATAATTAATGAATTCTTAGGAAACACTTCAGGTAGTCTAGTTGATTATTTAAAGTCTGATTTATTTAGAAAGGCTAACTTATTTGAAACCATTAACAAACTTCTTAAGAATAATATGGAAATCGAAATAGATTTTGTAAGCTATATTAAGATGGCACTTGAAGCAATCGATAAATATAAAGATTATACAATCAAAGACTTCATCGAAATGGCTGGCCTAAATATTAATCTTGATGAAATATTTAAGGTGATTGATGGCTATATTGAAAGATATAAAGACATACTAGATGTTACTATTTCAACTGACTATGTTGGAAATATTACTTCTTTAAAAGTAACTACTAAGGGTACTGTAAGTGATGATAAGAATTGGACAGCTGATGGCGATATTTCAATTGATTTTACATTTAATAATGAAGTCGTTATTGAAAATGACTTTACTAAATTAGTAGATAACATCATTAGTCTTGATATCCCTGCTTTATTTAAAGAAAACTATAAAAATTTAGTAAAAGATGATGATGGTAATGTAATTGGATTCTTCAGTGAGGAAAAAGATTCTGAAACAGATAATCATACAGAAGGACAATTCACATATGAAACAATTTATACTCGTCATACTAAAAATTATATATACTTTAATAAAAAGACATATATCGACAACTTTACAGTAGATTGTGGAAATTGGTCTAAAATACAATATAGTGGCTGCTTTAAAAAAGAAGAAAGCTATTACACTACAGTTTATAACACATATTATAAAGGCAATCTAATTGACACTCATACTGAAACAAGTAATCCTAATTATTGGGAATCTTCATATAGTAGTTTTACTTTCTTCTATAATGTAAAAACTCAAAAGTTCATTTTAAAAAACTCATATAGAGATACTATGCATGACTTCCGTTTAACTAATCACGTAGATTCAAATGGCTGTGGAACATATGCTACAGATGTTTATGTATGTGCTGATTGTGGATATACTAAGACAGAATATTCATTTGAAGGTCATAAATTTACAGGAGAAGAAACATATGAATTAGTTAATCCAAATGGAACATGTAAGGATGGAGTTAAAGTTTACCAATTTTGTGATAAATGTCAAAAAAACATCCTTAAATATACAAATTATAACCATAGTTCTTGGCATGAAGAGTATAAGTTAAAGGATGGTGCTACTTCTTGTGAAGATGGAGTTATCGTTTCTAAAGTTTGTAATTTATGCGGTGCTGTTGATTCTACTTACGAAACAAATAATCATAGAACAACTGAAAAAGAAATAAGTCTTGCAGATTATGGCTTTAAAGGAAATCTAACCATTTCAGAATGTGCCTGTGGGCAAATAAAGAATGCATATTTCAGTGGAGATTATGACAATTCAAAAAAAGAATATCTTGATGAAAAAGTAACGATAGATGGCGTTGATTATAATGCTCAGATAGTAACTTACTATTATGGAGAAAACGCATTTGTTATTAGAAGGTTAACTGCAACTATTGAAAATGAAAATTGTCAGGCTGTTTCTATAACTCTTTATCAATACGGATATAAAGATGATGGTTCTTCTTTATATGAAATAAAAGAACAAAACGAAACATATTCACACAAATCTCAAATGTTCGAAGAAACAAAAGAAAATGGTGATGGTACTTCAACTATAACACAAACTTGGAAATGTACTGAATGCAGCACCATAACACATGTAACAACTTATGAATATGATTCTAATGGAAAACTTGTTACAAATACTACTCAAGATTATAGTGGAAGCGGAGTATTATCTTCAATATATACTGAAAAATACACCTACATTAATGATAAGCAATTCATTATATTTGAAAGAAATGAAGATTTAAATTCATGGAATCAAAAAGAAATTACACCAGATGTAGACAGATGTATACAAATTGTAACATATACAAGTAGCAACGGACAAAGTGAAACAACAGAAGAAACACATCATTTTGACGTAACAGTTCATCCCGCATCTTGTACTCAACCAGGATATAGCGTATGTAACAAATGTGGAGAAACACTATATGATCAATACCCACATAGACATAAGTTCGATTATGTAGCTGGTCATTGGAAATGTAGCTATTGTGGTCTTGAATCTGATAATACTAATAATGGTATAATAGTCCTTGAAGAATTAGAATTAGAATCAGAATCACAAAACACATTATCATATGGATATTGCTTCGATAGATATAGTGGTGTAGATGCTATCTTTAATATATCAGTAATTATTAATGGAACGCATTATGCTATTAGTTATGAACCTGATACTACTACACATATTTATAGTGATCATTTAATTTATGGTCAAATTAATATCGATTTAGCCACTTTAAATTCTAAGATTAATACTCTAATCGAAGAAAATAATCTTGAAGTTGAAAGTATTATATTAAGTGTAAATGCTCTAGATGCTAATTCACAATATTCTACTTCTATTACTTTATCATATAGCTTAAATATTTAATTTAAGAGGCATCATTTCGTTTTGAATTGATGCCTTTTTTATTATTTTAAAGCCAATGCTATTCAATCATCAAGAAACAAAGGACCTTTTGGACTGTATAAACAAATATAATCTACAATCTCTGGTTTTAAATAACAGATTTGCAATATTTTTTGACAAAATTTGACATAAATGATTGTTTTTTATATAATAATAAAGTGAGATTATTTTCAAATCCGGAGGTTAGTTATGAATAAAGTTAGTGTTAGATGCCAAAAACAAGCTTTTGCTAAGTTTTATTACGCATCAAAAAGAATGTTTGCTGAACTAAAAATTTTAAAGGTGTTACTATATATTTTAGCTATAGTACCAGTTGTTTTACAATTTATTCCTGCTGTAAATTCTAACGAAGTAATGAGTTTTGCCTATACCGTTATTTCATTTGCCCTAACAATTTTAAATGAGGTATTATCTGCTTTTTTTAACAATCACAAAGAAAGTGCCATCCTAGAGCATCAACTATATGAATCAGAAATTACAGGCTCAACATTTTCCAAAATTGAATATGATCGTGAATCAACAAATAGTTTAAATGAGCTTGCAATTAGAAAAGGTCTTCCTAAAATGCATTCACTTGAAGAAAGTGGAAAAAAATATCATATATCAAAGGTGCCTGATGATATATCCGACGACTATTCATATTTATATTTATGTCGTCTATCTGCGGCTAAGACAAATTATTTATTAAGTCGTATATTTGTATTCTATGCTATTTTACTTGGAATTGTAATTTGTATTTTTACAGCTTGTATTTTTTGGAAACAAAACACAGCTGATTATCTAAAATTAATAATTGGATTTTATCCACTAGTAAATCCATTTATAAAGAATTGTGCTTCTTGTAAAAAAACACAAAAGAATTGTGTAAAGATTTGTGCTGATATTGATAACTTCTTTGCAGATGGTGATGCATCTATTGAACGTCTTGCAAGATTCTATTACTATACTCAAAATATTGAATTTGAAATGATGGTTAATAAACCAGCCATTTATAACATCTTCCCTGCAATGTTTAAACGTGGACTTGCCATTTTAGAGGATGGTGTTACTATACGTTTTATGGAAGCAATTAATGAATTATACGGTAAATCTAAGGGCTTAGTTGGACAAGCTCGAGGTAAAGCATTAATTACACGAGTTGATTATGACCTTGAAAAGCTTGAAGAAAAACGTAAGAAAAAGCTTCAAACTCAAAAAAATGATGAACCTAAAGTAAGTACTAACGTTCAAGAAAACAAAGTTGATATCAAAATATCAAAGCCTCAAACACCAATAAAAAAGACTGTATCAAATCAAGCAACTAAAAAAGCTACAAAAACTGTTACCTCTGTTTCTAAAGCATCATCTAAAAATTCAGACGAAAAAAAGGATCTACCAAAAACCACTGCCAAGAAAACAACGACTAAAAAAACTACAGCTAAGTCAACTTCTACAAAAAATATAGAAGAAAAATAATCACGAATAAAAGGAATTTCAAATTCCTTTTTATTTTAGTTTAAATAATCTTTTTTCATAAAATGATTATTTGTTAATCAATACTCTAAAACGTTCTTATAAGGCCATAGAATCGATAATATGCAGTTATAGTATATATTATCACTTCTTTTATGTTATATTTATTTAAAAAAAGGATTTTATCTGAAGAGTACCCTTAAAGTTGGACTAGAGTAAAATCTAGAAAGACTTAGGGGTATTTTTTTATGAAATTAAAAGATGAAGATATTAAAGAAATAGCAAG